>NZ_JBEOZU010000021.1:45722-91255 GCF_040298185.1 Streptomyces sp. NPDC001634
CCAGGATCAGAGCCCCCCCCCCCCCCGGCAGCCGCCCGCCCACAACCCCGAGCAGCAGTAACGCCACCGCCAGCCCCACCAACGCCCCCAAAAGCACCTCGGCTCCGGCCCGGGCACCCCCCCCCCCCGGCGCCCCCCCCGGCGCCGCCCGCCGCGCGGGCCCGGCCGGCCCCCGCCCCCCCCCCCCCCGCTTCCGGCGGTCTACGCGGCGGACGCGCCTTCCTGTTCCACCTCGATGCGCGCGTTCCACTCGCGCTTCGAGGCCTGCCAGCCGTCCTCGTCGTGGCCGAGCCGCCAGTAGCCGGAGATCGACAGGTCCTCGCGTGCGATCTGAAGTTCGACGCGCAGCATCCTGCGCAACTCCTTCACGAAGCCGGCCTCGCCGTGCACGAACGCGTGCAGCCGGCCCTCCGGGAACTCCAGGGCCCGTATGGCCTCGACCAGCGCCTCGCCGACCGGCCGGTCCCCGCGGTGCAGCCAGACCACCTCCACATCGGAGTCGATCTTCTGCTCCTCCTCGGGGCCCGCCACCTCCACGAAGGCGTGGGCCCTGACTCCGTCGGGCAGCGCCTCCAGGGCGGCCGCGATCGCGGGCAGCGCGCTCTCGTCCCCGGCGAGCAGATGCCAGTCGGCGCCCGCGTCCGGGGCGTAGGCGCCGCCGGGACCCATGAAGCGCACGGTCTCGCCCGGCTGGACGCGCATCGCCCATGGTCCGGCGAGGCCCTCGTCGCCGTGGATCACGAAGTCCAGCGTCAGCTCGCGGTGTTCGGGATCCCAGGCGCGCACGGTGTACGTCCGCGTCACGGGCCACTGGCTGCGCGGGAACTCCTCACGGATCCGCTGCATGTCGAAGGGTTCGGGGTAGGTGACGCCCTCGGCAGGGAACAGCAGCTTCACATAGTGGTCGGTGCAGGTGCCCGCCGTGAAGTCGGCCAGACCCTCGCCGCCGAGTACCACGCGCTGCATATGCGGGGTCAGCCGCTCCGTGCGGACGACCTGCGCGGAGTGGGCCTTGCGGGCCCTGCCTGCCGGGCGCTCTGCCATGACGCCTCCAAGTTGCCATTCTTAGGTTTACCTAAGTTAGCACCTCCTCCCGACGAACACCTCGTCCACTCAAGAGTTGACCGGGCACTCGTCGCCGGAACCGTCACGTCCCCAGCGTGGTGAGCAGCCGTTGCAGTGACCCGCCCAGGCCCCAGCGGGCCGCCAGCCTCTCCACTGCGGCCGGGTCGCGCGGTGCGTGCGGCAGCGCCGTGTCCACGTCCGGCACGGGTACGTCGTCGGCGACCCGTACCACCTTGGGGGCGACCGCGAGGTACGGCCGCGCCTCGTCGAGCCGCTTGCGCTGCGCCGGTGTGAGCTTCGCCTTCGGGTCGTCCACCGCCGCCATGATCCCGGCCAGGTCCCCGAACTCGGCGAGCAGCTTCGCGGCCGTCTTCTCGCCGATGCCCGGCACGCCCGGCAGCCCGTCGCTCGGGTCGCCGCGCAGCAGTGCCAGGTCCGCGTAACCGCGTCCGTCGACGCCGTACTTCTCGCGCAGGACCGCCTCGTCGGTGAGCTGGAGCGTGCCGACGCCCTTGAGCGGATACAGCACGCGCACCCCGCGCGCGTCGTCGACCAGCTGGTACAGGTCGCGGTCGCCGGTGACGATGTCGACCGGGCCCTGCGCGCGGGCCGTGAACGTGCCGATCACATCGTCCGCCTCGTACCCCTCGACGCCCACGCGCGCGATGCCCAGCGCGTCCAGGACGTCCTCGATGACCGGCACCTGGGGGGAGAGCGTGTCCGGCACCTCCTCCTCGTCCGGTCCCACCGCGTGCTCCTCGGCCACCCGGTGCGCCTTGTAGGAGGGGATCAGCTCGACGCGCCAGTGCGGGCGCCAGTCCGCGTCCATGCAGGCGACCAGGTCGTCCGGCCGGTGGTCCTTCACCAGGCGGTCGATGAATTCGAGCAGCCCGCGCACGGCGTTCACGGGTGTGCCGTCCGGGGCCTTCACGGATTCCGGTACGCCGAAATAGGCGCGGAAATAGAGCGAGGCGGTGTCGAGAAGCATCAGGCGTCGGGTCACCTTCCGCATCATGCCGTACGGCTCCGACAGTGACCCGCGCAGCGGCGCGCGCTGGTCGGGCAGCCCGGAGGGCGGGATCAGGTACCGCGGTCAGGATTCCGCGGAGGCCGCCGTGGCCGCGTGGCTGAAGCAGCACCCGGGCCGTACGGGCGTACGGACAGGATCCGGACAACCACTCCGAGTGGGCGGCCATGCCCCTGAGCGAGTCCCGCCGGGCGGGTAGCCGGACGCTCCTCCGGCGCCCCCGCAGCCTCCCACGCTGATCCGAGGACGTCGCCCACCCCGGCTCTCCGCCCGCGCACATCCCCCAACTCGCCGCCCGCCGCCCCCCGGGCCGTGCCACACCTCGCTGCGCCGGAGCAGTCCCGAAGGCCGTCCACGCTTCTGATCGGCCCCTTCGTCATGCGCGAAGGCGGGGCGCACCAGGAGGCGGGACGGCTCGTCCAGTGGCGCGAACCGTGGCCCTCACCACTCTTGTATGTGACAGCGATGTGACGGGCGCATGAAACGGTTTGCCGAACATGCGTAGGGTGCAGACAACTCGACAGAAGCAGTGCACCGATGAACCATCGGGCAGTGGCGGCACAGCCGCCGGGCAGAGCAGCGAACCGACGAGCGAGGGAGGGAGCCGGAGCGATGGGCGACCACAAAGAACAGCCCCTTCGGGTGGGCGCGGCCGTCCGGCGGCGGCGCCGGACGCTGCAGCTGACCCTCGCCGTCGTGGCCGAACGCAGCGGCCTGTCGGTCCCCTTCCTGAGCCAGGTGGAGAACGAGCGGGCGCGCCCCAGCCGGCCCTCCCTGGAACGCATCGCCGACGCCCTGGGCACCACCGCCGTCGAACTCCTCGCGGCGGCCGACCCGGCGTGCAGCGTGGATGTCCTGCGCGCCGATGACGACGAGTTCACACCGGGGCGGGCGCTGGTGCGCCCGCTGGTGCGCGGTCACCATCAGTTGCATGCGATGGAGTTCATCGGGGACCACGACGAGGGACGCGAATTCCAGCACCGCAACGACGAGTTGATGTACGTCGTCGACGGCGCGGTCGAGATCGAGGCGGAGGGCCGGGCGCACCGGCTCGGGCGCGGCGACACGCTGTATCTGAGCGGGGGAGTGCGCCACCGCTGGCGGGCCACCGTGCCGGACACCCGCGTGATCGTGGTCGCGGTCGCGGACCACATCGAGGCGGTCGAGGACCCCTCCGGCCGACGCTGACCCTTGTGGGGGCATCCATCCGGGTGCCGCGCTGGAATACTCGACGACATGGCTGACATCTCCGGATACGACTGCGGCCGGGCCCCGGTGCTGTCGGCGTCCACACCGGAGGGGGCCGCGCTCTTCGAGCGGGTGCACGACGTCGACATCCATGACCTGCACGGTCAGTTGACCGAGGACGGACCGACGCGGGACGGCCTGGACCGCCGCGCACGGCTTGTGAAGGACCCGGCGTTCGCCGTCAACTCCTACCCGCTGATCTGCACCTGGGGCAGGCGGCCGTGATGCGTGTCGTCTCCCTCGTGCCCTCACTGACCGAGGCCGTGGCCGCGTCCGCGCCGGGAGTGCTGGTCGGCGCGACCGACTGGTGCAGCCATCCGGCCGACCTCGACGTCGTCCGGATCGGCGGCACCAAGAACCCGAAGACCGAGCGGATCGTCCGGCTCGCCCCCGACCTGGTCCTCGCCAACGAGGAGGAGAACCGCGAGCCGGACCTCGCCGCCCTGCGCGAGGCGGGCCTGGAGGTCCTGGTCACCGAGGTGAGGGACGTGCCGGGGGCATTCCGGGAACTGGAGCGGGTCGTGACCGCGTGCGGCGCGCCCGCCCGGCCGCGCTGGCTCGACGAGGCCGAGGCGGCGTGGTCCCGGCTGCCGGTGCACCGGGCCCGTACGACCGCCGTCGTCCCCGTCTGGCGACGGCCCTGGATGGTGCTGGGCCGGGACACCTTCGCCGGGGATGTCCTGGCCCGGCTCGGCGTGGACAACGTGTACGCGGCGCACCCCGAGAGCTATCCGCGGATCCCCCTGCAGGAGCTGTGGGACGCGGCCCCCGACCTGGTCGTGCTCCCCGACGAGCCGTACCGCTTCACGGCCGACGACGGTCCGGAGGCGTTCGCGGGGACGCCGTGCGCGCTGGTCAGCGGGCGCCACCTGACCTGGTACGGGCCGTCGCTGACCGAGGCGCCGGACATCATCGGCGCGGCCCTGCGAGCAGCTCGCCGCTGACGACTCCCCGGGCCGTGAGGACGGCTGCGACGCCCCAGGCGGCGACGAGCAGCCCGTACAGGCCCGCGGCGAGCCCGTCGAACGCGGCGAGCCCGGTGCGCCGGGCCAGCACCTCCGCGCCGGTGACGCAGGTGCCGACCGGGAAGGTGAACGCCCACCAGGTCATCGTGAAGCCCATGCCCCGCCGTCGGGCGCGCACCACCAGCGCGGCCGCGAGCGCCAGCCACAGCAGGGCGAAGCCCGTCACGGGGACGCCGTAGAGCACGGCGAGGACGCCCAAGCCGTGGTCGTACGGGGCCGGTACGACACCGTGGGCGGCGTCCGCGGACGTGCCGAGGGCGGTGGTGGACTGGCCGAGCGGGCCGAGGACCAGGAACAGGGTCGGGGTCAGGGCGAGTGGCAGCGGGCCCACGGTGATGAGCCGGGCGACGATCAGTGGCAGCATCACAAAGGTCGCCAGCAGGCTGAGCCCGAACAGGGCGAGGCAGGCGAACAGCAGGGTCTCCGGGGGCTGACCGGCGGGCAGGTGCCGGACCAGGAACGGACCCTGCGCCGCGGACACCATGGGGGCGACCAGGGGCAGCAGCCAGACGGGGCCGGCCTGGACCGGCTCGATGCGGTGCCGGGCGACCATCAGATACGGGACGGCCACGGCGGCGACGAGACCGGCGACCGTTCCGGCGGTGAACAGGACGGCGTCCAGGGCGACGGCCGGACCGGTCCCGGTCCAGTCCCGGCCGACGGCCACGGCGCCGCCGCCCACGGCCAGCAGGGCCATGGCGAGGCAGCCGTGGAAGGGGGCCACCGCGGGGTCGAGGAGATGGGCGCGAGCCTGGTCGCGGTGATGGATCCAGTGCAGGGCACGAGCGCCGAGAAGGGTCGCGAGCAGCACCGAGGAGAGCGCCCAGACGGTCGCGCAGAGCGTCCGCAGCCCGGGTATGTGCGCGGCGCCCGGCAATCCCGCGCCCGCAGTGGCCACGATCGCGGTGCCCATCACGCAGGCGTACCAGTTGGGGCCGAGGTGGCGGACGGCGGCGGCGCGCCGGTGGCGGGGTGCGGGGAGGGCGAGGGGCTGGGCTGCGGTGACCATGTCTCCACGGTTCCTTCGGAACGGGCCCCTCACCAGGGAGTACGACTCTATGAGGACATAAGCTGGGTTTATGAGTGAGGACCTTGGGCGTTCCACGGCCGGCCTGGCGCACCGGGTGCCGGACCTGGGAGCGCTGGAACTGCTGCTTGCCGTCGCCCGGCTGGGCAGCCTGGGGCGGGCGGCACGGGAACTGGGGATCACCCAGCCCGCGGCGAGCAGCCGGATCCGGTCGATGGAGCGGCAGCTGGGCGTGGCGCTGGTGGACCGTTCACCGCGGGGGTCGCGGCTGACCGACGCGGGGGCGCTGGTCACCGACTGGGCGCGGCGGATCGTGGAGGCGGCGGAGGCCTTCGACGCGGGGGCGCAGGCGCTGCGCGGCCGGCGGGACTCCCGGCTGCGGGTGGCCGCGAGCATGACGATCGCCGAGTACCTGCTGCCCGGCTGGCTGATCGCCCTGCGTGCCCAGCGGCCGGACACGGCGGTGTCGCTGCTGGCCGGGAACTCGGCGGCGGTCGCGGAACGTCTGCTCGCGGACGAGGCGGACCTGGGGTTCGTGGAGGGGCTGTCCGTGCCGGCGGGCCTGGACGCGGCGGTCGTCGCCCACGACCGCCTGATCGTGGTGACGGCACCGGGGCACCCGTGGGCGCGCCGCCGCAAGCCGCTCTCGGCGCGGGAGCTGGCCGCGACACCACTGATCCTCCGGGAGGAGGGCTCGGGCACCCGCCAGGTCCTCGACGCGGCCCTGGGCGGCCTTGCCCGCCCGCTGCTCGAACTGTCCTCGACGACGGCGGTCAAAGCATCGGCGGTCAGCGGCGCGGGCCCGGCGGTCCTGAGCGAACTGGCCGTCGGAGAGGAACTCTCGGCCCGCCGCCTGGTGAGCGTCCCCGTCGACGGCGTACGGCTGGACCGGGCGCTACGGGCGGTGTGGCGCACCGGCCACCGGCCGACGGGCCCGGGCCGGGACCTGCTGGGGCTGACGCGGGGGTAGCGGAACCTAGACGCTGGACGCGGCCCGAAGCAGCGCCCTCATCACCCGTACGTCCTCTCCCATCTCCGGGTGCCACTGGACGCCCAGCACCCAGCCGGCGGACGGAAGTTCGATCGCCTCCACCGTGCCGTCCGCGGCGTACGCCGACGCTGCGAGGCCCGCGCCGAGGCGGTCCACGGCCTGGTGGTGGTAGGTCGGCACGGACGTCTCCTCCGGGACGGCATCGGCGTACAGCGTGCCCGGCACGGGCTTGACCGTGTGACGGCCGAAGACTCCGACGACCTCCGCGTGCCCGTCGATGTGCTGCACGAGCGTGCCGCCGAGCGCGACGTTCAGCAACTGCATCCCGCGGCAGATGCCGAGCAGCGGCGTCCCGGACGCCAACGCCGCCTCGATCAGGGCGAGTTCCCAGGAGTCCCGCTCGGGCGCGGGCGGCCCGGTCCGAGGTGAGCGCGCCGCGCCGTAGTGGGACGGGTCGACGTCCGGGCCGCCCGCGATCACCAGACCGTCCAGCCGCGCCACGGTCGCGGCCGCGTGCGCCGGGTCGTCCGGGGGCAGCATCGCGGCGAGCCCGCCGGCCTGCTGCACCAGCCGTGGATAGCCCGCCGGCAGCAGCGCCGCGTCCAGATCCCAGACGCCCCAGCGGACTCCGGCCTCCAGATACGTACTCACACCGATCAGCGGTCGTGCCCTCATACGGTGCCTCCCCGGGATTCAATGGAACGTATTCATACCTTTGTGGGGCCTGCTTACGCCAGGAATCCCCGCAACAGCGCCGCCGTCCCCGCGCAGTGCTCCCGCATCATCTCCCGCGCTCCGTCCGCGTCCCCGTCGAGCACCGCCTCCACCAGCGCCTCGTGCTGCCGCTGCGAGTGCTCCAGGTTCCGCACCAGCAGAGGGATGCAGTCCAGCAGATCGTTCACCGTCGCCCGTACGGCCGCGTACTGCGCCGTCAGCGACGGCGACCCGCACAGCTCGGCCAGCGTGAGGTGCAGCAGTGTGTCGAGGCGCCGGTACTCGGCGAGCGGTGCGTCCTGGGTGCGCGCCAGTGCCTCCCGCAGCCGCCCGGTCTGCTCCTGAGTGAGGCCGTGTGTCGCGCACAGGCCCGCCGCCCCCACCTCCAGCACCTCGCGGAACCGCAGCACGTCCTCGATGTCGACCTTCTCGATGCGCCGGCGCAGCTCGTCCTCGCCGCCCGCGTCGACGCGCGGCCGCACGAACGTGCCGCCGTACCGTCCGCGCCGCGACTCCACCAAGCCCTGGTCCTGGAGCACCTTCAGGACCTCGCGCAGCGTCACCCGGCTGATGCCCAGCCGCTCCGCCAGCTCCCGCTCCGCGGGCAGCCGTTCGCCGCCCGGCACCAGCCCGAGGCGGACGACCTGGAGGATCTGCTCCAGCGCCTCCTCGAAGCCGTTGCCGGCCCGCACGGGTCGCAGCACCGGCGTCAGCCGGTCCTGCGGGCCGCCGAAGCCGCCGTCGGGTTCCGCCTGCGACATCTTGCCGTGCCCCCTTCCCAAGCAATGGTTCTCGGAAATACCTTATGACTCCCGGCGGACCGAAGGAGACCTCCCGTGGCACACCGCACATCCCCGCTCGGTGTCGAGGAGCTGCACGCCCTCGTCGCGGGCGGCGAGATCGACACTGTCGTCCTGGCCTTCCCCGACATGCAAGGGCGCCTCCAGGGCAAGCGGTTCGCCGCACGCTTCTTCCTCGACGAAGTCCTGGAGCACGGCACGGAGGGCTGCAACTACCTCCTGGCCGTCGACACCGAGATGAACACGGTCGACGGCTACGACATGTCCTCCTGGGACCGCGGATACGGCGACTTCGCCCTCCATCCGGACCTGAGCACACTGCGCCGGGTGCCCTGGAACGAGGGTACGGTCATGGTGATCGCCGACCTCGCCTGGAACGACGGCTCGCCCGTGGTCGCCGCGCCCCGCCAGATCCTGCGCCGCCAGCTGGAGCGCCTCGCCGCCCTCGGATACACGGCCCAGGTCGGCACCGAGCTGGAGTTCATCGTCTTCAAGGACACCTACGAGCAGGCCTGGGACGCGAACTACCGGGGTCTGACCCCGGCCAACCAGTACAACATCGACTACTCGGTGCTGGGGACCGGGCGGATCGAGCCGCTGCTGCGCCGTATCCGCAACGAGATGGCGGGCGCCGGGATGACCGTCGAGTCCGCCAAGGGCGAGTGCAACCCCGGACAGCACGAGATCGCGTTCCGCTACGACGAGGCCCTGGTCACCTGCGACCAGCACGCCATCTACAAGACCGGCACCAAGGAGATCGCGGCCCAGGAGGGCGTCTCGATCACCTTCATGGCCAAGTACAACGAGCGCGAGGGCAACTCCTGTCACATCCACCTCTCGCTCGCGGACGCCGACGGCACCAACGTCATGGCGGGGCACGGGGAGGGCGGCATGTCGGAGGTCATGCGTCACTTCCTCGCCGGCCAGCTCGCCGCCCTGCGTGACTTCTCGCTCCTGTACGCCCCCAACATCAACTCCTACAAGCGCTTCCAGCCCGGCTCCTTCGCCCCGACGGCGGTCGCCTGGGGATACGACAACCGCACCTGCGCCCTGCGCGTGGTCGGCCACGGGCGCTCGACACGCTTCGAGAACCGGCTGCCCGGCGGCGACGTCAACCCGCACCTCGCGGTCGCCGGAATGGTCGCCGCCGGGCTCTACGGCATCGAGCAGAAGCTGGAACTTCCCGAGCCGTGCCCGGGAAACGCGTACACCGCCGAGTACGAGCATGTGCCGACCACCCTGCGCGAGGCCGCCGAGCTCTGGGAGAACAGCGCCATCGCCAAGGCCGCCTTCGGCGACGAGGTGGTCGCGCACTACCGCAACATGGCCCGCGTCGAGCTGGCCGCCTTCGACGCCGCGGTGACCGACTGGGAGCTGCGCCGCTCCTTCGAACGCATGTGAGAGGTCTTCCCTTGTCCGACCAGCACGAGCTGCAGGTACTCAATCCGGCCACCGAAGAGGTCGTCGCCACCGTCCCGGCCGCCACTCCGGCCGACGTGGACGCTGCCGTCGTACGGGCCGCTCAGGCGCAGTCCCGATGGGCGGCGCTCCCGCCCGGCGACCGGGCCCGGCTGCTGCGCCGGTTCGCCGCCACTGTCGACGAGCACCTCGAAGAACTGGCGCAGTTGGAGGTCCGGGAAGCCGGACACGTCATCGGCAACGCCCGCTGGGAGGCCGGGAACGTCCGCGATCTGCTCGACTACGCGGCCGGGGGAGTGGAGCGGCTCACCGGCCGTCAGATCCCGGTCCCGGGCGGCCTGGACGTCACGATCCTCGAACCGCTCGGCGTCGTCGGCGTCATCGCGCCCTGGAACTTCCCGATGCCGATCGCCGCGTGGGGCACGGCCCCGGCGCTCGCGGCGGGCAACGCGGTGATCCTGAAGCCCGCCGAGACGACCCCGCTCACGGCCCTGCGCCTGGCCGAACTGGCCCTGGCGGCGGGGCTTCCGGAGGGGCTGTTCCAGGTGCTGCCCGGCCACGGCCCCGTCGCGGGCAACGCACTCGTCGAGCACCCGGGCGTGGCGAAGATCGTCTTCACCGGGTCGACGGCCGTGGGCAAACAGGTGCTGGCGAAGGGCTCCGCCCTCCTCAAGCGCGTCACCCTCGAACTCGGCGGCAAGAGCCCCAACATCGTCTTCGCCGACGCCGACCTCGACGCCGCCGCGGCCGCCGCCCCCATGTCCTTCCTCGACAACTCCGGCCAGGACTGCTGCGCCCGCACCCGCATCCTCGTCCAGCGCTCCGTCCACGACCGCTTCCTCGGTCTCCTCGCCCCCGCCATCGAGTCCGTCCTCGTCGGCGACCCGGCCGACGAAAGCACCCAGATGGGCCCCCTGATCTCCAAGGTCCAGCTGGAACGGGTGCGTTCGTACGTCGCCGCCGACGCGCCAGGTATCCGCGGCAAGGCACCCGAGGGCCCCGGCTTCTGGTTCCCGCCCACGGTCCTCACCGGTGTCGACCCGCAGGCGCGCGTGGCCGTCGAGGAGGTCTTCGGCCCCGTCGCCGTCGTGCTGCCCTTCGAGGACGAGGCCGACGCGATCCGCCTCGCCAACGACACCTCCTACGGCCTCTCCGGCTCCATCTGGACCCGGGACGTCGGCCGCGCGCTGCGTGTCTCCCAGGCCGTCCGCGCGGGCAACCTGTCCGTCAACTCCCACTCCAGCGTCCGCTACTGGACCCCCTTCGGCGGCTTCAAGCAGTCGGGGATCGGCCGCGAACTCGGCCCGGACGCCCTGACCGCCTTCACCGAAACCAAGAACGTCTTCATCAGCACGGAGGGCCCCGCACAGTGACCGCAACCAGCGAAGACATCGTCTGCCGCCGGCTCGTCGGCCGTACCGCCGTCATCACCGGTGCCGGCAGCGGCATCGGTCTCGCCACCGCGCGCCGGCTCGCCGCCGAGGGCGCCCACGTCGTCTGCGGCGACGTCGACGAGACCCGCGGCAAGGCGGCCGCCGAGGAGGTCGGCGGGCTGTTCGTGAAGGTCGACGTCACGGACGCCGAGCAGGTCGAGGCGCTCTTCAAGGCCGCGTACGACACCTACGGCTCCGTCGACATCGCCTTCAACAACGCGGGTATCTCGCCGCCCGACGACGACTCCATCCTGGAGACCGGCCTCGAGGCCTGGAAGCGGGTCCAAGAGGTCAACCTGACCTCCGTCTACCTGTGCTGCAAGGCCGCGATCCCCTACATGCAACGCCAGGGCAAGGGGTCCATCATCAACACGGCGTCGTTCGTGGCCCGGATGGGCGCGGCGACCTCGCAGATCTCGTACACGGCCTCCAAGGGCGGTGTGCTCGCCATGTCCCGCGAACTGGGCGTGCAGTTCGCCCGCGAGGGCATCCGGGTCAACGCTCTGTGCCCCGGACCGGTCAACACGCCGCTCCTGCAGGAGCTGTTCGCCAAGGACCCCGAGCGGGCCGCGCGCCGGCTGGTGCACATCCCGGTCGGCAGGTTCGCGGAGGCCGAGGAGATCGCCGCGGCGGTCGCGTTCCTCGCCAGCGACGACTCCTCCTTCGTGAACGCCACCGACTTCCTGGTGGACGGCGGGATCTCGGGGGCGTACGTCACGCCTCTCTAGAGTCATGCGGCTGTGCCCCGGAGCCCTTATGGTGCCGGGATGAGCAGTACGCCCCCGCCCGGCTGGTACCGCGACCCCTCCTATCCGCTCACCGAACGCTGGTGGGACGGGGCCGCGTGGACCGACCACCGGCGTCAGCCGGAGGTGCCGGTGCCGCCGATGGTGCCGTCGCGGCCCCCGGACGGCGGGGGCTCCCGGCGGGCCAAGGCGGTGGCGCTCATCACGGCCGGGGCCGTCCTGGTCGCTGCCATCGTCGTCGGCGCACTCGTCCTCGGCCGCGAGGGCGGCGGCGCCGCGCAGGCCAAGTCCACACCACCGGTGGTGAGTTCCACGACGACGAGCAGTCCTGCGACCTCATCCGCGTCCGAGGACTCACGCGTGGTCGTGGATGACCTCAACGGCATCACCTTCCCCGTGCTCCAAGGGTGGGCAAGGCCCCAGAACATCGCCGAGAAGGATGTCGTACTGACCACGCCGGGCACGTACGACTGCCCGGGCGACGCCGGCTTCTGCCGACACGGCAGGGTGATCTCGCGCACCGCTACGGCCGACGCCGGAACGACCCCGGAGGCGCTCGCCAAGGGCGACATCACGGACGCCGCGAACGCGGAGTACGACCGCGACACGATCGGCAACCGGCCCTTCGGCGGGATCACCTCCCACCGATCGGTGAAGTCCGGCCCGGTCGCGGTCGCGGGCCGCGTCGGCTACTTCGTGCGCTGGCGCGTCACCACCGCCAAGGGGCCCGGCGGTTACGTCCAGTCGCTGGCCTTCCCGTCCAGCGTGGGGTCGGGGGCGCCGGTCCTCGTCCGCTTCGCCTTCGACGCGGGTCCCGACGGGCCGCCACTCGCCGACATGGACAGGATCACCGAGGGGATCAGGCCGGTCGGGGACGCGGCGACCGGCGGCGGCGTGGGCAGCAGCATCGGCACCGGACGCTGACCCGAACGGTCAGAGGAAGGTCTGCCCCTCGCCGCGGTACGTCGGCGCGGTAGCTGTGACCTCGTCGCCCTCGACCAGGTGCAGCACGTCGAACCGTTCGCACAGCTCGCCCGCCTTGGCATGCCGGAACCACACCTTGTCGCCGATGAGGAGGTCGTCGGCGGGCGAGCCCAGCAGCGGCGTCTGCACCTCGCCGGGGCCCTCCTGGGGGTCGTACTTCAGCCCCTCGGGCAGATACGGGACGGGCAGCCGGTCCCGGCCCGGGGCGCCCGACGCCGGATAGCCGCCGCCCAGCACGGTCACCACCCCTACGCCCGGCCTGCGCACCACCGGCTGGGCGAACAGCGCGGCCGGACGCCCGTGGAACGAGGTGTAGTTGTCGAACAGCCGCGGCACATACAGCCCCGAGCCCGCCGCGATCTCGGTCACCGCGTCCTCGGCGGCCGTGGACTGCACACTGCCCGTGCCGCCACCGTTGACGAACTCCAGGTCCGGAGCCACGGCCCGGACGGCACGCACCACTTCGGCGCGCCGCTCGGCGAGTTCCCTGCGCGCCGCGGCCTGCATCAGCCGGATGGCCCGAGACCGCACCGGCCGTCCGGCCACCGCGTCACCGACACCGGCGATGTGGCCCTCGTACGCCATGATCCCCACCAGCCGGAAACCCGGCGTACGCGCGACCACACGGGCCATCTCGGCGACCTGGGCGGGGGAGTGGAGCGGCGAGCGCCGCGCGCCGACGCGGACGCGCCCGCCGAGCAGCTTCAGTGAGGTGTCCAACTCCAGGCAGACACGCACCTCTTCGGTGCCGCCCCGGCGGGCGTCGTCGATCAGACGCAGCTGGGCCGGGTCGTCGATCATCACCGTGACGGCGGCGGCGAGCTTGGGGTCCCCGGCCAGTTCGGCGAAGGACTGCCGGTCGGCCGACGGGTAGGCGAGCAGGACGTCGTCGAAGCCGGACCGGGCCAGCCACAGGGACTCGGCGAGCGTGAACGACATGATGCCCGCGAAACCGTCGCGGGCCAGGACGCGTTCGAGCAGGGCACGGCAGCGCACGGACTTGCTGGCGACGCGGATCGGCTTGCCGTCGGCCCTGCGGAGGAGGTCCTCGGCGTTCGCGTCGAACGCCTCCAGGTCCACGATCGCGACGGGGGCGTCTAGATGAGCGGTGGCCCGGTCGTAGCGGGCCCGGTCTGCGGCGCGGGCAGTCATGAACGAAGCCTGCCAGATGCGATTACCGCAGGGTAGGGGGACGATCCGGGCAGATGCCCCGGTGCTGCGGACTGGTTCCCGTTCGAGGCCGTTCAACCCGTAGAGTGACGCGCACGTGGGGAAGCGAGGGCTCCGCCCGGGCGCGTACGCCTGGGATGGGTGCCGACCCGCGCGGGTATGCCTGCCCAGGACGGGGCGGAGAGTCCCGCCCCGCGCGTACCGGCCGCCCCCCATGGGCGGTCGAACACCCTGGCAGAGCCCGGGGCGGCCCGGCCACAACGAAACGGGGGGTGCATGAGCACGGAAGCGCGCCGCGCCTCCATCCCTCCGCGCCCCACGGCCCCGCCCCGCTCGTCGACCCGGCCGGGCGAACCGCCCGCGGAGCCGGACCGCACGCCTTCCGCCCCGCAGAACCCGCCCCGGACGGTGCCGCGCAACCCCGCTGCCGGAACGATCCCGCCCCGCCCCGAGCACCCGCCCACGACGGCGAACACACCGGTGCCGGGCGCCCCTGCGCCGCAGGTTCCGCCCCGCCCGGGGCAGCCGCCCAGGACGGGAACCCCTGCACCCCCGCGGCCCAGCGGGCCGCCCGCGCCCCAGGAGAGGCCTTCCGCACGTACGGCACCGTCCCGCCAGGAGCAGCCGCCGCCGACCGGAAGGACGACACCGCCGTCCTCCCCGGCGAACGGTTCCCCGGACCGGCCACGAGCAAACGGCTCCCCGGACCGGCCACGAGCGAACGGCTCCTCGGACCGGCCCGGCGTCGGGGGCGGTTCGGCGCGCCCCGGCATGGATGGTCCCTCGGCCCGGTCCGGTGCGGCTGATGGGTCTGCTGGGTCCGGTGCGGCTGATGGGTCTGTTGGGTCCGGTTCTGCTGGGTCCGGAGCGGACGGTTCTTCGGTTCGGTCCGGCACGAACGGATCTTCGGCGCGGCCAAGCGCCACAAGGCCAAGTGCCACGCGGCCAAGCGCCAGTGGCTCCTCGTCGAGTTCCGGTGTGGCCGGCCGGCCTCCCCTGGCCGACGCGAACACCCCCGTCGCGCACCCCGATGCCGCCGATACGTCCGCCAGGCCCGGAACGGTGCGATCCGGTGGGGTCGCGCGTCCGTTCCGGATCGGTTCTTCCGGCTCCAAGCGTCCCTCGGGCGTATCCCGCGACGCGGACGCGCCGTCACGGCACAGCCCCGAATCCCCCCGGTTTCCGAAACTCCGGCTCGACCGCCACGCCGAGCCGTTCAGCCCGCCCCCGCCGCCGGCCTCCGCGCGCTTCCCGGACGCGCCGCCGACGGCCGGCGCAACCTCGCGTACCGCCGAGACGGATGCCGCGCCACCCCTGCGCACCCCCCTGCCCACCGACGGCATCGTGGAGACCACCTCGCGTCTGCTGCCCCAGCGTGACGAGACCGGGACCGCTCCCTCCGCCCGCCCGTTCGTGACGCTGGCCGAGCCCGACACACGCGACGTCGACACCGCGCGCCCGCGGCCCTTCGGCGGCCGTGTGCGTCCCCGGGTCGCCGCGTCCGCCGTCTGCCTGGTCCTCGGCCTCGGGCTCATCGGCGGTGCCGTGGCCGGAAGCTGGCTCACCGGGGACGACTCGGAGGACGGTACGCGCGGCGCGTTCGCCGTCGCCGGAAGCCTGTGGCACAGCATCCCCGTCGACCAGTTCTTCCCGCTCACCGTCGACGGCACCGGCGCGGGCCCCGGCGGCGCCGACCGCGTCTGGACGCGCATCGCCGTCGCCCCCGACAGCGGCTGCAACGACGCCTTCGACCCGCTGCTGCGCAGGGCCCTCGCCCCCGCCGGCTGTCTGCGGTTGCTGCGTGCCACGTACACGGACGCGACCCGCAGTCATGTCACCACCGTCGGCCTGCTGTTCACCCGGGCCGACGCCGCCGCCATGACCGCGCTGAACAGCCGCTTCAAGAACGAGGGTCTTGCCCGGCGCACCGACCTGATGCCGCGCCCGTACGCCGCGAAGGACACCGTCGCCGCGGGCTTCGGCGACGCCCAGCGCGCCTCCTGGACGATCTCGGTCCTCACCGACGTGCCCGTCGTCGTCTACGCGGTTTCCGGGTTCGCCGACGGCCGCACCGTCACCGAACCGCAGTCGGCCGAGGACGCCATGAAGACCGGCGCCACCACGGCCCCCGCCCAGGCGGGTCTCGGCAACGAAGCGGTGGGCCTCGCCGACCGCATCGAGGCGAGGCTGCGCAAAACCGTCACCTCGGCCACGGAGAAGCCCTCGTGAGCGCCCGCACGACCGGCGCCCGGCTCCTCACCCTCCTCCTCGCCGGCTCCCTCGCGCTGCTGCCCTCCACCGCCGCGCACGCCGACGCGATACGCGCCCAGGAATGGGCCCTCGACGCCCTGCACACCCAGGAGGCCTGGCGCACGACCAAGGGTCAGGGCATCACCGTCGCCGTCCTCGACACCGGCGTCGACGCGACTCACCCGGACCTCGCCGGCAACGTCCTCGAAGGCAAGGACATGGTCGGCTTCGGAGCCCAGCGCGGCGACCGCCCCTGGGCCCGGCACGGCACCGCCATGGCCGGCATCATCGCAGGTCACGGCCACGGCATCGATGACGCCGACGGTGTCATCGGTATCGCCCCCGAGGCGAAGATCCTCCCCGTCCGCGTCATCCTCGAGGACGGCGACCCGGCCCGTACGAAGGCCCGCAACACCCGCGGCAACGCCCTCGCCGAGGGCATCCGCTGGGCCACCGACCACGGTGCCGATGTCATCAACCTCTCCCTCGGCGACGACTCCAGCTCCGCGCACCCCGAGGCGGCCGAGGACGAGGCGGTGCAGTACGCCCTGAAGAAGGGCGCCGTCGTCGTCGCCTCGGCCGGCAACGGCGGCGACAAGGGCGACCACATCTCGTACCCGGCGGCCTACCCGGGCGTGATCGCCGCGACCGCCGTCGACCGCTACGGCACCCGTGCCTCCTTCTCCACCCGCCGCTGGTACGCCACGGTCAGCGCGCCCGGCGTCGATGTCGTGATCGCCGACCCGGACCGCAAGTACTACGAGGGCTGGGGCACGAGCGCGGCGTCCGCGTTCGTCTCCGGCGCCGTCGCGCTGATCAAGGCGGCGCATCCGGGCCTCACCCCGGCCCAGATCAAGCAACTTCTGGAGAAGACGGCCCGCGACGTTCCCACCGGGGGCCGCGACGACTCCCGCGGCTTCGGGTTCGTCGACCCGGCGACGGCGATCAAGGCGGCGGCGAACCTCAAGCCGGAGGACCTGCACGCGGCGGCGTACGGCCGGAAGTACTTCGGTACCGGCCCCGACCCGGCCACCGACACATCCGGTTCCCCCGGCTGGGCGGGCCCGCTGGCGGGCGGCCTGGGCGCGGTGCTGCTGGCGGCGTCGGTGGCGCTGTGGCGGGGACGCAACAGGACGCGTCTGTGGGGCCTTTGAGGGGGCCTGGGGCCGCGAACCACTCAGGCGAACGCCGAAACCGCCGCCTGGGCAGCCGCCTCCACCAGTGAAATCCCCTTGTCCTTCGTGGAGTTGCCGTTCGAAAGCGTCGCCACCAGATAGTCGTGGCCGTCGACCGTGACCCGCCCGATGCTGTTGATGTCCCACAGTCCCGTCGTACTGCGCGCGAGCCAGCCGTTCTTCAGCGCCCACGCGGAGCCGTCCGCGGCCGCCGAGACGCCCCATTGCTGGTCCGCGGCGATCTTGCCCATGAGCCCCTGCAGATACGTCTGTGAGGCGTCGCTCAGCGTCGAGTCGTCCCCGAACACCTGCTGGAGCAGGGTGAGCTGATCGGCCGCCGTGGTCTGCGTCAGTCCCCACAGACCACCGTCGCCGCCCGCGGTGCCCGTCAGACCGAAGCGCTTGTTCGCGCCGTCGAGGCCGTCCGCCTGCCCGATCGCGGTCCACAGCGCCGACGCCGAGGTGTTGTCGCTGTTCTCGATCATCGCGGTGGCGTACGTCTTCTCCTGCGCGGTCAGATGCCGGTCCGCGTCCTGCGCCTGGAGCAGCAGCGCCGCCAGGATGTCCACCTTCACGATGCTCGCGGTGTCGAAGGTGCCGTCGCCGTACGCGGCGCTCTCCCCGGAGTCCATGGCGAGCACCGCCACGGCCACGTCCGCGCCGTCCTCGACGGTCACGGTCTTCATGGCCTTCTCCAGCAGCGCGTTGCGGTCCACCGAGGGTTCGTCCGCAGGTTCCACCGATGCCTCCAGGCTCACCGGGACCGACGCCGAGGGCGTCACCGACGACGGCGACGATACGGCGCCCGCGTCGGCGTGCGCCTGCGCCTTCACATACGCGGTCCCGGCGGCCGTACCGCCGACGACGACGGCCGCCGCCAGCACCGTACAGAGGAACGGGCGACGGCGGGAGGAGCGGGCGCGGCGGCGACGGTGGGCTCTGCGGGACTCCATGCCCGCGATGCTCGGGGCCGATGCTGTGCGATCCGTTGGACGAATGTGAGATGTGTGTCAGCGGGAGCTGAGAAACCCGTGAGGCGGGTGACCGCCGAGTCTCAGGGGCGGCACGAGGCCGGCAGAGACCCCCCGATAGGGTCGGTGACCGTGGCGAACAAGAACATTCCCGACTCCCCGTTCTCCGACGACGACGGCTCCGCCGACCCGCGGCTGAGTGCGGCGCTCGCCGCGTGGGCCGAGGACCGCAGCGCCGTGGGGCCCGTGCTGGAGGCGCTGAAAGGCGCGCGTCTTCTCGTCCCCGTCGTTGCGATCCTCGGGGACGTCGAGGAGGACGAGAAGGGGCTGCGCCGCGAGAAGAACAGCGAGATGGCCGTGCCGACCCTGAAGGCCGCAGGCCGCACCGCCCTGCCCGCCTTCACGTCCACCGAGTCGCTGGCCCGCTGGGACCCCGCGGCCCGCCCCGTCGCCGTCCCGCTGCACCAGGCCCTGCAGGCCGCCGCGCACGAGAAGGCCGACACGATCGTGCTGGACATGTCCGGGCCGGTGCCGTTCGAGCTGACGGGCCCCGCGCTGCTGGCGCTCGCGGAGGGCCGGACCTCGACCGATCCGCTCGCCGACCCGGCCGTGACGGACGCCGTACGGGCCGCGGTGGCCGCCGAGCCCGCCGTGCTGTGCGCCTACCTCGGCCCGGGACAGGCCGACGGCATTCTGGCGCTCGTCCTGGACCCCGCGGTGGCCCCGGCCGAGGCCGCTCGCGCGGTGGCGCAGCGCATGGCCGGGAACGACACACTGAGGGCCCGCCTGGTGCGCGGCCTCGACCTGGCAGTGCTGCCGGCCGGGACCACGCCGCCGGGCGAGCCCCTCTTCGTACGCGGGTGAGTCAGCCGTAGACCGGGCCGGTGTACTTCTCGCCCGGCCCCTGGCCCGGCTCGTCCGGGACGATCGAGGTCTCGCGGAACGCCAGCTGGAGCGACTTCAGTCCGTCGCGCAGCGGGGCCGCGTGGAAGGAGCTGATCTCCGTCGCGCTCGCGTCGAGCAGACCGGCGAGGGCGTGCACCAGCTTGCGGGCCTCGTCCAGGTCCTTGTACTTGTCGCCCTCCTCGGTCAGTCCGAGCTTCACGGCGGCCGCGCTCATCAGGTTGACGGCGACCGTCACGATGACCTCGACCGCGGGGACCTCCGCGATGTCACGGGTCATGGCGTCGAAGTCGGGGCTTTCGGCGGGAGCCGGAGATTCCGCGGCAGCCGGGGATGCTGCGGAAGCCACGGATTCCTCGGGGGAGGTGTCACTCATGCCCCACACGATAGGCCCCGGTGTGCACCCTCCCGCGCATGGGAGGTGCGGGGCCGGGGCGGCGGATGCCCGGTGCAGGCCGGTTCGCACCACTCCCGGCGAGCTGCTAGCCTTGTGGGACGACCGGCCGGACATGGTTATGCCCGGCCCACAAGTGGAGGCTCCGATCTCCCACCTGGCCGTCCTGAGGGGTGGCGGGTCACCGGTCAGGCGGCCACCACCGTTCCGTACGGACGGTGGAGTCGCCCGAAATCGCGCCCCGCGGTAGACCGCGGCGGTGCTCCGGAAGGTTCGGAGTCCCGCCTGTGTCCCGTCCGGGGCATTTTTGATGCGCCGCGATGGTTGGTCCCAATGTCAACCAGACATGCGCGGACGTCCGCCAGACGGCCGTGTGGTGCTACCGAGGAGGATCCATCAGCACCGAGCCCCGCATCAACGACCGGATTCGCGTTCCCGAGGTGCGACTTGTCGGTCCCAGTGGCGAGCAGGTCGGCATTGTGCCGCTTGCCAAGGCCCTGGAGCTTGCGCAGGAGTACGACCTGGACCTGGTCGAGGTCGCGGCGAACGCCCGTCCGCCTGTGTGCAAGCTCATGGACTACGGGAAGTTCAAGTACGAGTCGGCCATGAAGGCCCGTGAGGCGCGTAAGAACCAGGCGCACACGGTCATCAAGGAGATGAAGCTCCGGCCGAAGATCGACCCGCACGACTATGACACCAAGAAGGGTCATGTCGTCCGGTTCCTCAAGCAGGGCGACAAGGTCAAGATCACGATCATGTTCCGTGGCCGCGAGCAGTCCCGGCCCGAGCTGGGCTACCGGCTGCTGCAGCGCCTCGCGGAGGACGTCCAGGACCTCGGTTTCGTCGAGTCGAACCCGAAGCAGGACGGCCGCAACATGATCATGGTTCTCGGTCCGCACAAGAAGAAGACCGAGGCGATGGCCGAGGCCCGTCAGGCGCAGGAGGCCCGCAAGGCATCCGCGAAGGCCAACCCCGGTCGCTCGCAGAACGCCGCCGACGCCGAGACCGCCGAGGCCCCGGCCGAGGCTTCCGCCGAGGCCTGATCCCGGGGTGTGAGCCCCGGGGGAGCCGGACGTACGGACGTACGACCACCACAGAGTGGGCGTACGGACCCCGGAAAGCCCGGGACGCCAGTCCCAGGATGTAACCGATACAAGAGCGACGCTCCATCGTGCCCGGTTTCACGACCGGGCACCGGAGCGCCACCGACGAGGAGAGAACGGCGCTATGCCGAAGAACAAGTCGCACAGCGGTGCCAGCAAGCGCTTCAAGGTCACCGGCTCCGGCAAGGTGCTCCGTGAGCGCGCCGGCAAGCGCCACCTGCTCGAGCACAAGTCGTCCCGTCTGACGCGTCGCCTCACCGGCAACGCCGAGATGGCCCCGGGCGACGCCAAGAAGATCAAGAAGCTTCTCGGCAAGTGACGCAGCGGCGCGTGAGCGCCGTACGTCAGGACCGGGACCCAATCGATTCCGGGCCGCGTGAGTCCAACCGCGGCCCCGCTACAAGGAGTTAACAAGTGGCACGCGTCAAGCGGGCAGTCAACGCCCACAAGAAGCGCCGGGCGATCCTCGAGCAGGCCTCCGGCTACCGCGGTCAGCGTTCGCGCCTGTACCGCAAGGCCAAGGAGCAGGTCACCCACTCGCTGGTCTACAACTACAACGACCGCAAGAAGCGCAAGGGCGACTTCCGTCAGCTGTGGATCCAGCGCATCAACGCCGCTGCCCGCGCCAACGGCATCACCTACAACCGCTTCATCCAGGGTCTGAAGGCCGCGAATGTCGAGGTCGACCGCAAGATCCTCGCGGAGCTGGCCGTCAACGACGCGGGCGCGTTCGCCGCGCTCGTCGAGGTCGCGCAGAAGGCGCTGCCGGCGGACGTGAACGCGCCGAAGGCGGCGTGACGTCGGCGCTGGCTTGAGCCGGACTACAACGGACCCGCAGGCTTACGCTTGCGGGTCCGGTTGCGTCTGCGTAGCTGCCGTAGCTGCGGGCAGTCGTGCCGCTGGGGCGGCACGGGTGGGCGCAGCGGCACCCTGCCGGCGCCGGTCAGCGAAACCCGTGCGGCACTGCAGCACACGCTGCGCGTCGTACCTGGCAGTTCGGCACCGCCGAAGTCCGCCGTAGTGGCTGGGCGCCGGTGCGGCGGAAACAAGTACTGAAGGTGAACAGCATGCCGGCCACTCCCGAGCTCATCTCCCCCCGCTCGCCCCGCGTCAGCGCCGCTCGGCGGCTGGGCAGGCGGAACTTCCGGGGGAAGGAGCAGCTGTTTCTCGCGGAGGGGCCGCAGGCCGTGCGGGAGGCGGCGGCGCACCGGGTCGGTGGCACGCCCACCCTCGTCGAGCTGTTCGCCACCCCGGACGCCGTCGAACGGTACGCCGACATCATCGGTGCGGCACGCACGGTCGGTGCCCGCATCCACCTCGCGGCCGAGGAAGTCATCGCGGACATCTCCACCACCGTCACCCCGCAGGGCCTCGTCGGGATCTGCCGGTTCCTCGACGCCCCCTTCGACGAGATCCTGAACAGCCGTCCCAAGCTCGTCGCCGTCCTCGCGCACGTCCGGGACCCCGGAAACGCAGGGACCGTGCTGCGGTGCGCCGATGCCGCCGGGGCCGAGGCCGTCGTCCTCACCGACGCGTCCGTCGATCTGTACAACCCCAAGGCCGTCCGCGCCTCCGTCGGATCCCTGTTCCACCTGCCCGTCGCGGTCGGCGTCCCCGTCGAGCGTGCCGTTGCGGGGCTCAAGGACGCCGGTGTGCGGATCCTGGCCGCCGACGGCGCGGGGGAGCAGGACCTCGACGACGAGCTCGACAAGGGCACCATGGGCGGCCCCACGGCCTGGGTGTTCGGCAACGAGGCCTGGGGGCTCCCGGAGGAGACCCGCGCGCTGGCCGACGCCGTCGTGCGCGTGCCCATCCATGGAATGGCCGAGAGCCTGAACCTGGCGACCGCCGCCGCCGTATGTCTCTATGCCTCCGCCCGTGCACAGCGCGCCGTCGGAGGGTGCCGTTCCGTCACCCCCGGCTAGTAGGGTGGCGGGCTCGGGGGCCCTCCCCCAACTCTCGGCCTTTCTCCCGCTCTCGGCATCGCCCGAGTGGGGGGAACCCCGGAGCAGGGAGGCACCCCCACGCCAGACGAGAGGTTGGTACGGGGATGAGTGTCGGCACGAGCAGAGCACCGGGAGCACGGGACGCACACAGCGTGCCCGCGTCCCGGCGCGGTGATCTCGCCGAGCTCGGCATCGACCCGGACGAACTCCCCGACGGACTCGTGATCGCCGACGAACACGGCCGGGTGATCTGCTTCAACGCCGCGGCCTCCCGCATCACCGCCGTCCCCGCCGCAGACGCCCTCGGCCGGCGCCTTGAGCACGCGCTGCCGTTAGAGGACCTGGAGGGGCGGCGCTGGTGGCAGCTGACCGACCCGTACGGTGGGCTTTCGATCCGCGTACGGCAGCCCGAGCGCAATCTGCTGCTGCCCGGGGGCCGGGAGGTCCTCGTATCGGCGCGATACGTGCGGACCCATCCCACCGGCCCCATCCGCCGCGTCGTCGTCTCCCTCCGTGACACCGAGGCGCGGCGCCGGACCGAGCGCAGCCACGCCGAGCTGATCGCCACCGTGGCCCATGAGCTGCGTTCGCCCCTCACCTCGGTCAAGGGCTTCACGGCCACCCTGCTCGCCAAGTGGGAACGCTTCACCGACGACCAGAAGCGGCTGATGCTGGAGACCGTGGACGCCGATGCGAACCGGGTCACGCGGCTCATCGCCGAGCTGCTGGACATCTCCCGGATCGACTCCGGGCGGCTGGAGGTGCGGCGCCAGCCCGTCGACATAGGCGCGGCCGTCGGACGGCACATCCAGGCGTACGTCGCCGCGGGCCAGCCCGCCGACCGCTTCCTCCTGCGCATCGAGCAGCCCCTGCCCGCGCTCTGGGCCGACCCGGACAAGGTCGACCAGGTGCTCAGCAACCTCCTCGAAAATGCCGTGCGCCACGGCGAGGGAACCGTCACGATTGATGTCACGCCCTCGGCGTCCCCGCGCGAAGGGGAGAATGCCGGTACGTCGGTCACGGTGAGCGACGAGGGCCCCGGCATCCCGGAGGAGTCCATGAACCGCGTCTTCACCCGCTTCTGGCGGGGCAGCAAGCGCGGTGGCACGGGCCTCGGGCTCTATATCGTCAAGGGCATCGTCGAGGCCCACGGCGGCACCATCACGGTCGGGCGCGCCCGGGGCGGCGGCGCCGAGTTCCGATTTACGTTGCCCGTGGGGACGCCGGCCTACCTGGCCTGAGCCGCCACGGGCGCATTCGCATACCTCCGCCCCGTTAGACTCGGCCATTGGCACCTTTGCGTCCTGATCCGTGGCCAAAGCGACCATGGATCGAAGACGGGGCACCCCAGCCAGCCAATCGGAAGCACGGGAAGAGATGTCGGCACCCAATAAGTCGTACGACCCTGTCGAGGTCGAGGCCTTGAAACCGGAAGAGATCGAGCGCATGCGGGACGAGGCGCTCGCCGCCTTCGCCGCCGCGGACTCCCTCGACGCGCTCCACGAGGCCAAGGTCGCCCACACCGGCCCCGCCTCGCCGCTGGCCCTCGCCAACCGCGAGATCGGCGCCCTGCCCCCGCATGCAAAGGCCGAGGCCGGCAAGCGTGTAGGCATGGCCCGTGGCGCCGTGAACAAGTCCCTCGCCGCCCGCCAGACCGAGTTGGAGGCCGAGCGGGACGCCCGCGTGCTGGTCGAGGAGTCGGTGGACGTCACGCTGCCCCACGACCGCGTACCGGCGGGCGCCCGGCACCCGCTGACCACGCTTTCCGAGCGCATCGAGGACGTCTTCGTGGCCATGGGCTACGAGGTCGCCGAGGGCCCCCAGGTCGAGGCCGAGTGGTTCAACTTCGACGCCCTGAACATCGGCCCGGACCACCCGGCGCGCGGCGAGGCGGACACCTTCTTCGTGCAGGCTGCATCCAAGAGCGGCTCCGGCGGCACCGAGTCCGGCGTCGTGCTGCGCACGCACACCTCGCCCGTGCAGATCCGCTCCCTGCTCGACCGCGAGCTGCCGGTCTATGTGATCTGCCCCGGCCGCGTGTACCGCACGGACGAACTGGACGCCACGCACACCCCGGTCTTCCACCAGGTCGAGCTGCTCGCCGTCGACGAGGGCCTGACCATGGCCGACCTCAAGGGCACCCTTGACCACATGGTCCAGTCGCTGTTCGGCGAGGGCATGAAGACCCGGCTGCGGCCGAACTTCTTCCCGTTCACCGAGCCGTCCGCCGAGATGGACATGGTGTGCTACGTCTGCCGCGGCGAGTCCGTCGGCAATCCCGACCGGCCCTGTCGCACCTGCTCGTCCGAGGGCTGGATCGAGCTCGGCGGCTGCGGCATGGTCAACCCGCGGGTGCTCACCGCCTGCGGCGTCGACCCGGAGAAGTACAGCGGCTTCGCCTTCGGGTTCGGCATCGAGCGGATGCTGATGTTCCGCCACAACGTCGAGGACATGCGAGACATGGTCGAAGGTGACGTCCGGTTCACCCGGCCGTTCGGGATGGAGATCTGATGCGGGTCCCGCTTTCTTGGCTGCGGGAGTACGTCGACCTGCCGGCGACGGAGACCGGGCGCGATGTGCAGGCCAAACTGATTTCGGCCGGCCTGGAGGTCGAGACCGTCGAGCACCACGGTGCCGACCTCAAGGGCCCGCTGGTCGTGGGCCAGGTGCTGACCATCGAGGAGCTGGACGGCTTCAAGAAGCCGATCCGGTTCTGCACGGTCGACGTCGGCGAGGCCAACGGCACGGGCGAGCCCCAGGAGATCGTCTGCGGCGCCCGTAACTTCTCCGTCGGCGACAAGGTCGTCGTGGTCCTGCCGGGCGCGGTGCTGCCCGGCGGCTTCGAGATCTCCGCGCGCAAGACGTACGGCCGGAACTCGCACGGCATGATCTGCTCCAGCGAGGAGCTGGGCATGGGCGAGGACGGCACCAAGGGCATCATCGTGCTGCCGCCCGAGACCGAGGTCGGCAAGGACGCGATCGAGCTCCTCGAGCTGGTCGACGAGGTCCTCGACATCGCCGTCACCGCCAACCGCGGCGACTGCCTGTCGATCCGCGGCGTCGCCCGCGAGACCGCCATCGCCTATGGTCTGCCCCTGCGCGACCCGGCGCTGCTCGACGTACCGGCCCCGAACGCGTTCGGCTACCCGGTGCAGGTCTCCGATCCGCTCGGCTGCGACCGCTTCACCGGCCGTACGGTGACCGGCCTCGACCCGGAGGCACGCTCCCCGATCTGGCTGCAGCGCCGTCTGCAGAAGGTCGGCATGCGCCCGATCTCGCTCGCCGTCGACGTCACCAACTACGTGATGATGGAGATCGGCCAGCCGCTGCACGCCTACGACCGCAAGCTGGTGCTGGGCCCGATCGGCGTGCGCCGTGCCGAGGAGGGTGAGAAGCTCACCACCCTCGACGGCGTGACGCGCACGCTGCACGCCGAGGACCTGGTGATCGCCGACGACCGCGGCCCGATCGGCCTCGCGGGTGTCATGGGCGGCGCGAACACCGAGATCGCCGATCACGACAACGTGGAGAACGCCACGACCGACGTCGTGATCGAGGCCGCACACTTCAACGCGGTCGCCATCGCACGCACCGCGCGCCGCCACAAGCTGTCCTCCGAGGCGTCCCGTCGCTTCGAGCGCGGCGTCGACCCGCAGGCCGCCTCCGCCGCGGCCCAGCGCACCGTCGACCTGCTGGTGCTGCTCGCGGGCGGTACGGCCGAGGCGGGCGTCACCGAGGTCATCGCGCCCTCCGCGCCGCACACCATCACCATCCCGGCCGACCACCCGGACAAGGTCGCGGGCGTCGACTACGGGCGTGAGACCGTCGTAAGGCGGCTCCAGGCGGTCGGCTGCGACGTGTACGGGCAGGACGAGCTGATCGTCACCGTCCCGTCCTGGAGGCCCGACCTGGCCGACGCGAACGACCTGGCCGAGGAGGTCATCCGGCTGGAGGGCTACGAGAACCTGCCCTCCACGCTGCCCAAGCTCCCGTCCGGGCGTGGCCTGACCCACCGGCAGCGGCTGCACCGGCGCGTCGGCCGGGCACTGGCCGGGGCCGGCTATGTCGAGGCGCCGAACTACCCGTTCGTCAGTGAGCAGATCTTCGACCAGTTCGGCCTCGAGGCCGACGACCCGGCCCGCCGTGTGGTCAAGCTGGTCAACCCGCTCAACGACGAGGAGCCCGCGCTCCGTACGTCGCTGCTGCCCGGGCTGCTCGGTGCGCTGCGCCGCAACGACGGGCGAGGCTCGCACGACCTGGCGCTCTTCGAGACCGGGCTGGTCTTCCACCCGCGCGAGGAGCAGCGCGTCGCCCCGCATCTGCCCGTCGACCGGCGTCCCACCGACGAGGAGATCGCCTCGCTGACCGCCGCGCTGCCCGAGCAGCCGCGGCACGCGGCCGTCGTTCTCGCCGGGGCGCGCGAGCAGACCGGCTGGTGGGGCAAGGGCCGCCCGGCCGACTGGGCCGACGCCGTCGAGGCGGCGCGCACCGTCGCCCGTGAGGCCGGTGCCGACCTGGTCGTCCGCAAGGCCCAGTACGGTCCCTGGCACCCGGGCCGCTGCGCCGAACTCGTGGTCGTCGCCGACGGCACCGAGCGGGTCGTGGGCCACGCGGGTGAGCTGCACCCCCGTGTGGTGAAGGCTTTCGGGCTGCCCGAGCGCACCTGTGCCATGGAGCTGAACCTGGAGGCACTGGAGGAGGTGGGCGACGGCGTCCCGCAGGCGCCGCGCATCTCCACGTTCCCGGTCGCCACCCAGGATGTCGCGCTGGTCGTCGACAAGTCCGTCCCGCACGCGGACGTCGAGGCGGCGCTGCGCGAGGGCGCGGGGGAACTGCTGGAGTCCATCCGGCTGTTCGACGTCTACGAGAGCGAGCAGCTCGGCGAGGGCAGGAAGTCTCTGGCGTACGCGCTGCGCTTCCGCGCCCCCGACCGCACGCTGACCGTGGACGAGGCCTCCGCGGCGCGCGACACGGCGGTTGCGCTGGCCGCTGAGCGCACCGGGGCCGTGTTGCGGAGTTAGCTCCGCCGGGGTGCCGGGGGACTGCGCTTCGGTTTTGGCTGCGGGTTGTTCGTGGCCGGTCGCGCAGCTCCCGGCGCCCCTGTCGGGGTGCGCGGTGCTGTTCATGGCTGGTCGCGCTCGCGCGGCGGAGCCGCATATGTGACGGCCCCGGGCCCCTGTCGGGGCGCGCCTTCGCGCCCCGACACGCGCACCACCCGTACCCGTACCGGTTACCTCACTCATTTGGGTGACAAGTCCGGGCGATCTGGGTCGGACGAGGCTGTGGTCGACAGAATCGGACCGGACCCGGGGGGTGCGAGGAGGGACTCTGCGGGCCGCTTCTGCGCTCTCAGGGCTCTCATGGGGGGCCATTCGGCATGATCCGTATCAAGCTCGCGCGGCGTTCCCGCAGGGATTCCCGGCGGTTCCGGCGGGCGCTCGCCTTCGGGCTGCCCGCCGTCTGGGGCGCGACCGCGGTCACGTACAAGCTGGCCTGTCCGCTCGCCCAGCAGAACTCACTCGGCGCGCGCATCGCCACCAGCGCGGTGTTCTTCGCGGTCGGCACCGGCCTGCTCCTCCATGTCCGGCACACGCTCCTGCGGGAACTGAAACAGGCACGCAAGGTGGCCGGCGCCGCCCAGAGCGTGGTGCTGCGCCCGCTGCCGCCCCGGATCGACGGGCTGAACATCGCCGCCGCCCAGCTCTCCGCGGACCGCGGGGCCAGCGTCGGCGGTGACCTGTACGAGGTGATCGCCACCGACCACGGCGTCCGCGTCGTCATGGGCGACGTGCGCGGACACGGACTGGCGGCCCTGGCCACCGTGGCCGCCGTCCTCGGCAGCTTCCGCGAGGCCGTGCACGACGAGCCCGAACTCACCCAGGTGCTGCGCAGACTGGACCGGGCGCTGGCCCGGCACCTGCGTGGCCAGGAACCCGACAGCCCGGTCATGGAGGAGTTCGTGACCGTCCTGCTGCTGGAGATCGGCCGCGACGGGGAGCTGAGCGCCCTCAACTGCGGTCACCCCTGGCCGTACCGGCTGGAGCCGGGCCGGGTCGACCCACTGGCCCGCACCGAACCGCTGCCTCCGCTCGGACCGTTCCCGCTCCCCGACGACCTGTCCACCACCGACTGCGGTCGGCTCCCGCCAGGCCAGGCGCTCCTCCTGCACACCGACGGAGCCGAGGACGCACGGGACTTCCGCGGCCGGTTCTTCCCCCTGTCGGCCACACTCACGGAGGCCGTCCGCGCCGGACCCGCCGTCGAACCACAGGCCG
The DNA here is from genome assembly GCF_040298185.1 of Streptomyces sp. NPDC001634. NCBI lineage: Bacteria > Bacillati > Actinomycetota > Actinomycetes > Kitasatosporales > Streptomycetaceae > Streptomyces > Streptomyces sp. NPDC001634. The sequence continues at coordinate 74,389 of NZ_JBEOZU010000021.1, forward strand.
TCCTGCGGACGGTCTTCACCGCGCTCCAGCACCACATCGGCGGCACACCGCCCGACGACATCGCCCTGCTGGTCCTCCACAACGACCGCCCAGGGTGCGCCCCGACACGGGCGTGGGGCTGTGACACAAGCGGCTCCGCCGCGCGGGCGCGACAAGCCACAGTGGGCCCGCACCCGACAAACCACCTATAGCCACCCTGCGTTGAAAGCGGAGCGCCGACGCGCCGCCCGCCCCGCCACGGAGTGTCGGGCAGGCAGCTGGGCGGACGGCGCAGAAGCGGGCCACCGCACTGTACGAGGGGGAGCCGGCGGCCCGGCCGGCCTCTTACGAGGGATTCAAGTCAAGCGGCCGGAAACTCTCCGCAACAGCGCACGCACAGCCCGGATTCGCGCACTCCGTTCACACCCCGTGTGAACCCGGACCCACTACTCTGTCGGGACCGAGCCACCGGGGGGCCACCCATGCAGCCCAACACTCTGCTCGACGCGATTCTCGACGAGGCCGGGATCTCCCACGCGGGACTCGCCGCGCATGTCAACCAGGCAGGGCGGGCGCGCGGGCTCGCGCTCAGATACGAACACACCGCCGTGGCCCGGTGGCTGAAGGGCCAGCGCCCGCGCGGCCAGGTGCCCGACCTGATCTGCGAGGTGCTCGCCACCCGGCTGCACCGCCCGGTGACCCTCGACGACATCGGCCTCGGTGTGCCCGGTGAACCGGCCGCCCCGCACGGCTCCACCCTCTCCGGCTTCGTCGAACGGGCCACCGCCCTGTGGCGGTCCGACGAACAGCAGCGCCCCCACATCCTGGGCGCCCCCGCCGTCACCGGGACGCCCGCCGTGATGCCCGTGTGGGAATGGGAGAACCCGCCCGAGGACGTGGACGTCTCGCGCGGCGGCCGGCACCGGGTCACCCCCGCCGACATCGAGATGCTGCGCTCCGCACGCGCCCACTACGAGCAGATGTACCGCAAGGCCGGCGGCATCGCGACCCGCAGCCGTATCGTCGGCTTCCTCAACGCCGAGACGGCGCCCCTGCTGCGCGGCAGCTACACCGACGCCATGGGCCGCCAACTGCACCGTGCCACCGGCGGTCTGGTGGCGATCGCCGGCATCTGCGCCTACGACTCGGACGCCCATGGCCTCGCCCAGCGCTACTTCCACCAGGCGCTGCGCCTTGCGAAGGCCAGCGGGGACCGGGGGCTGGGCGCGTATGTGATAGCCCTGCTGGTCAACCAGTCGCTGTTCATGAAGGAGTACCGGCAGGCCGTCGCGTTCGCCGAGGCCGCGTTGCGCGCCGCGGGCAAGCACATCACCCCGGCGCTCGCCTCCGACCTGTACGCGATGCAGGCGAAGGCGTATGCGCACCTCGGCGACGCAACGAGCGCGCTGTCCTGCATCCGGCGGGCCGAGTCCGCCGCCGAACGCATCCGGCGCGGCTACGAACCGGACGAGACCGGCTATGTGCAGCCCGGTCTCGTCAACGTCCAGGTCGCCGAGGCACTGCTCAGCCTCGGCGACCTCGTGGCGGCGGGGGAGCACGCCACGGCCGCCGTCGACACGCCCGCGCACGACCGCGGCCGGGTGCACCGGCTCGCCATGCTCAGCCAGATCGAACTGCGTCAGGGCAATGCCGACAAGGCGGTGGCCACCGCGGTCGAAATGGCGGAGCGGGCCCGGGGGATGGAGTCCCAGCGGCTGCGCGACAGACTGCGGGCGGTACGTGAACACCTCGTGCGCAGCGGCTGCGCCGGCACGGCCGAGGCAGCCGAACTCATCGACGGGGCGCTGCGCGTACCGCTGTAGACACCGTCCCGGACCACTGCCGGAGAGCCGCCCTTCCCCACCGCCGCGGACCATTGCGCCCGCCGTTGCGCCGGGGGTGCGTCGCTGTGAGCCTGCTGAGTGGACGCTCCTGCTGCGATATTGCCACTTACTCGGCGGAAGGTGGCAGAACCGTGCAGTGGACGAAACAGAACGAACAAACTGTGTATGCAAACCGCTGGTTCAGCGTCAATCTCGCTGATGTCGAGTTGCCGGACGGCCGGCACCTCGACCACTTCCTGATACGGCTGCGGCCGGTGGCCGTGGCCACCGTCGTGAACGAGGCCAACGAAGTGCTGCTGCTGTGGCGGCACCGCTTCATCACCGACAGCTGGGGGTGGGAACTGGCGGCGGGCGTCGTCGAGGACGGCGAGGACATCGCCGATGCGGCGGCCCGCGAACTCGAGGAGGAGACCGGCTGGCGGCCGGGACCCCTGCGCCATCTCATGAGCGTCGAGCCCTCCAACGGACTCACCGACGCACGGCACCATGTCTACTGGGCCGACGAGGGCGAATACATCGGGCACCCCGTGGACGACTTCGAGTCGGACCGTCGGGAATGGGTTCCCCTCAAGCTCGTCCCCGACATGGTCGCCCGTGGAGAGGTCCCGGCCGCCAACATGGCGGCCGCATTGCTCCTGCTGCACCACCTCAGGCTCGGGCAGGACGCGTTGCCCTGATCCCCCACCGCGTCCGACGGGCTAGCGGCCCAGAGCCTGCCAGATCGCCACGACGAGAGCGCCCAGGGCCGTGAGCGCGGCGACCGCGGGCAGCGGCCAGCGGGTGTGCTCCAGCGCGACGACCCGCAGGCTCAGGTCGTCGAGATCCTTGGCGGTCTGTTCGGCGCGGTGACTGAGCAGGGCCAGCCCTCCCTCGACACGGGCGTGTGCCACATCGAGGCGACGGCGTAACTCTGCGACTTCTCCATGGACCACGGGATGCTCGGGGTCGGCGGTCACGTGTCCGCTCCTTTCCGTAGTCGTCACATCCCTTGCATGCGCATGAAGAGTCAACTCGCCTGGTGGACGCGTGGGGAGAGTGTGCGAACGGCATATGCGAGTCCGGCGCGCACACGGTGTGTGAATGGTACGGGCCCGGCACCGGAGAGGGTGCCGGGCCCGTACCGGCTCCGGACTGACGGTCCGTAATCAGGCCTGTGCCGTAACCAGGGGGTATGCCGTCATCAGCCGTATGCCGTGATCAGGGATACGTGTAGAAGCCCGAGCCCGTCTTGCGGCCGAGCCGGCCCGCCTCCACCATGCGCTGCAGCAGCGGGGGAGCGGCGTACAGGGGCTCCTTGTACTCCTCGTACATCGAGTTGGCGATCGAGACGATGGTGTCCAGGCCGATCAGGTCGGACAGCTTCAACGGGCCCATCGGGTGGGCGCAGCCCATCTCCATGCCGTTGTCGATGTCCTCGCGGCCCGCGATGCCCGACTCGAACATGCGGATGGCGGAGAGCAGATAGGGCACGAGCAGGGCGTTGACCACGAAGCCCGAGCGGTCCTGGGCGCGGATCGCGTGCTTGCCGAGGACCTTCTCGGCGAACAGCTGGGCCCGGCTGATGGTGCCCTCGGAGGTGGTCAGCGCCGGGATCAGCTCGACGAGCTTCTGCACCGGGGCCGGGTTGAAGAAGTGGATCCCTATGACGTGGTCGGGCCGCGAGGTGGCGACCGCGAGCTTCACCAGCGGGATCGAGGAGGTGTTGGAGGCGAGGATGGCGTCCGGGCGGGTCACCACCTGGTCGAGCACCTGGAAGATCTCCGTCTTCACCTGCTCGTTCTCGACGACGGCCTCGATCACCAGATCGCGGTCCGCGAACTCGCCGAGGTCGGTGGTGAAGCTGAGGCGCGCCTGCGTCGCGTCCCGCTCCTCCTCGGAGATCTTGCCGCGCTCGGCCGCCTTGGACAGGGAGCCGAACAGGCGGGTCCGGCCGATCTCCAGGGCCTCGCCGGTGGTCTCGGCGACCTTGACATCCAGTCCGGCGCGGGCGCACACCTCGGCGATGCCCGCTCCCATCTGGCCGCACCCCACCACTCCGACGCGTGCAATGTCTCCCGCTGGGATGTCCGTCACATCGTCCCTTTCGCTGGTCTACGGCTGTGGCAGGTCCGTCCGGGTTCGGCCGCCTGCTCCGATCGTGCACGTTACTCCCAAGTATCGATGATCGATCGTCGGGGTGGGAGGCATGCTGTGCGCGGAAACGATCCGTGACCGTGCGGATCCGCAGCGTACGAGGGTGTGCAGATGGGCCGATTGTCACGTCGGACGTTCGCGGTGGCCGCGATGTCGGCGCTTGCCACGGGTGCGGCGCCCACCCCGGGACACCGGCGCGCGGCAACCGAGATGCGGGGCATGTGGCTGGCGACGATCTTCAACCGTGACTGGCCCTCCCACTCCGGACTGTCGCCGTCCGCACAGCGCGCCGAGCTGCGCGCCCACCTCGACACGGCGGTACGGCGCCGGCTGAACGCGGTGTTCTTCCAGGTGCGGCCCTCGGCCGACGCGCTGTGGCCGTCTCCGTACGAGCCGTGGTCCCAGTACCTCACCGGCACCCAGGGCAAGGACCCCGGCTGGGACCCGCTCGGCACGGCCGTCGAGGAGGCGCACGCGCGCGGGCTGGAGCTGCACGCCTGGTTCAACCCCTACCGGGTCGCCACCCATGGGGACCCGTCGCGGCTCGTCGCCTCGCACCCCGCGCGCCGGCACCCCGACTGGGTCGTGTCCTACGGCGGGAAGCTCTACTACAACCCCGGGCTGCCCAAGGTCCGTGCGTTCGTCGAGGACGCGGTCCTCGACGCCGTACGCCACTACCCCCTCGACGGCGTCCACTTCGACGACTACTTCTACCCGTACCCCGTCCCGGGAGAGGACTTCGACGACGACGCGGCATACGACGCCCACGGCGGCGGCTTCCCGAACCGGGCCGCCTGGCGCCGGAACAACATCGACCTCCTGGTGCAGGAGACCGCGACCCGCATCCGGCAGCTCCGGCCCACCGCCCGCTTCGGGATCAGCCCTTTCGCGGTGTGGCGCAACGCCGACACCGACCCCCGCGGCTCGGAGACCCGGGCAGGGGTGCAGACGTACGACGACCTGTACGCGGACACCAGGAAATGGGTGAGGTCCGGCTGGCTGGACTACATCTGCCCGCAGGTCTACTGGAGCATCGGCTTCGCCGCCGCTGACTACGCCAGGATCGTGCCCTGGTGGGTGGGGGTGGCCAAGGGCACCGGCGTACGGCTGTACGTGGGTGAGGCGCTGTACAAGGCCGGTGACCCGGCGCAGTCCGCCGCCTGGCAGGACCCGGCGGAACTGTCCCGGCACCTCACCCTTGCCAAGCGGTACCCGCAGGCACGCGGGCATGTCTTCTTCGCGGCCAAGGACGTCGCGGCCGACCCCATCGGTGCGATGACACGGGTGGTCGCCGACCATTACGGGCAGCCGGCGAAGCCCCCGCGCTGAGTCCTCACCCGATCTTCTGTCCGGTTTCCCTGTGGCGGATCTCGGTGTCGGGGCCGGGTGAGCACACGCCTTCGTGCCCGTCCTGGAAGCGGACGCGGTACGGCGGGTTGCCGTTCGTGCCCATGACTTCGACGATCTCACCGATCTTGTCGTGCTGTCCGACGATCCTGCCGTGCTGCACAAGCTTGTCGCCCACAGTTGCGCGCATCTGTTGGGCCTCCTCGTCACGTACGGGAGTATCGGTCCGTGGCCGCAGTCTACGGCCGGAGGGCGCCGGTCGACCCGGTCCGCGCGCCCCGCCCCGGTCAGCCCCGCGCCCGCTGGGTGACCGCGATGCAGACCAGTACCGCGGCGGCCGTGAGCGGTGCGGCCGGGGTGAGGTGCTCGCCGAGGAGCAGTACCGACCACACCAGTGTGAGCAGCGGCTGCGCCAGCTGCAACTGGCTGGCCTTCGGTATCCCGATGGCGGCCATGCCCCGGTACCAGACGACCAGCCCGAGGAACTGCGAGCCTGCCGCCACCCACAGCAGCCCCGCCACGCCGTGCACCGTGAGACGGACCGGCTCGTACGACAGGGCGAGGAGCGCGCCGGGCGCGGTGAGCGGCAGACACAGCACCAGCGCCCAGCCGATGACCTGCCAGCCGGGCATGATCCGGGCCAGCCGGCCGCCCTCGGTGTAGCCCGCGGCGCAGATGAGCAGCGCGCCGAAGAGGTAGGCGTCCGCGCCGGTCAGCGCACCGCCGCTCTGCTGCACGGTGAACGCGATGACCGCGGCGGCACCGGCGAGGGCGGCGATCCAGAAGGTCCTGGAGGGCCGGGCGCCGACGCGCAGCGCCGAGAAGAGGGCGGTGGTCAGCGGGAGCAGCCCGACGACCACGGCAGCGTGCGCGGTGGTCGAGGTCTGCAGGGCGAGGGTGGTCAGCAGCGGGAAGCCCAGCACGACGCCGGCCGCGACGACGGCGAGCCCCGCCCAGTGCCGCCGCGCGGGCACGGGAACGCGCAGCGCGAGCAGACACCCCCCGGCGATGACCGCGGCCAGGACGCTGCGCACCCCCACGAGCGACCAGGGACCGAACCCCTCCAGCCCCCAGGCGGTGGCGGGGAAGGTGAGCGAGAAGGCGACGACTCCCAGGGCGGCTTGCAGGGTGCCGACTCGGCGCGGGGATGACGCACTCGGCGGTGCGGTGATCAGGGGCGCGGTCCCGGAATCTCCGACCGCTATCGATGTATCGGCAGTAGCGCTATCCTGTGCTCTCATGCAAGAGCGTAGCAGTGTCGGGGAACTGGCGGTTCGCCTGCGGTCGGAGCTGAAGCGCTACTCTCCCGGTGAGAAGCTGCCGTCCAGTCGTCTGCTCGTCGAGCGGTTTCGGGTCAGTCCGGTGACCGTGTCGCGGGCGCTGGCCCAGTTGGCCGCGGAGGGACTCGTGGTCACACGGCCCGGGGCCGGGGCGTTCCGGGCCGAGCCGCGTGCGACGTCCCCGGAGGTGGGGGACACCGCCTGGCAGGAGGTCGCGCTCAGTGCGGACGCCTCCGCCGAGCTCGTGCCGCGGAGCGTCGACGCCTCCGGTGTACTGGTCTCGCTCGCCGCCCCGCCCGCGGGTGTCATCGAGTTCAACGGCGGCTATCTGCACCCCTCGCTGCAGCCCGAGCGCGCTATGGGTGCCGCACTGTCGCGTGCCGGGCGTCGCCCCGGAGCGTGGGCGCGACCGCCCGTCGAGGGCATCGCCGAGCTGCGCGAGTGGTTCGCGCGCGGCATCGGCGGCGCGATCACCGCGGCCGACGTGCTGATCACGGCCGGCGGCCAGTCCGCACTGACCACCGCGCTGCGGGCCCTGGCGCCACCGGGCGCCCCGGTCCTGGTCGAGTCGCCCACCTACCCCGGCATGCTGGCGATCGCCCGCGCGGCCGGCCTCAGGCCGGTGCCGGTGCCGGTCGACGCGGACGGGGTGAAACCCGCCCTGCTCGCCGACGCCTTCCGGGCGAGCGGCGCCCGCGCGCTGGTCTGCCAGCCGCTGTTCCAGAACCCCACCGGTGCCGTCCTCGCGCCCGAGCGCCGACGTGAGGTGCTGCGCATCGCGCGCGAGGCCGGAGCGTTCGTGATCGAGGACGATTTCGTACGACGGCTGGTGCACGAGGACGCCGGACCGCTGCCGCCCCCGCTCGCCGCCGAGGATCCCGACGGTGTCGTCGTGCATGTCTGCTCGCTCACCAAGGCGACCTCGCCCAGTTTCCGGGTCGGCGCCCTGGCCGCCCGTGGTCCGGTCCTGGAGCGGCTGCGGGCCATCCAGGTCGTCGACACGTTCTTCGTGCCGCGCCCGCTGCAGGAGGCCGCGCTCGAACTCGTCGGCTCACCCGCCTGGCCCCGCCATTTGCGCGCCGTCTCCGCCGAGTTGAAGCACCGCCGCGACACGCTGACCGCCGCCCTCCGACTCCGGCTCCCCGAACTCGCCCTGCCGCACGTCCCGTCCGGCGGCTACCACCTGTGGGTGCGCCTGCCCGACGGCACCGACGAGTCCGCGCTCGTGGCGGGCGCCCTGCGCGCGGGCGTGGCCGTCACCCCGGGCCGCCCCTACTTCAGCGCCGAACCGCCCGCCGCCCATCTGCGGTTGAGCTTCGCGGCCGTCGCGGGGACGGGGGAGATCGCGGAGGGGGTGCGCCGACTGCGTACCGCGTGCGACGAGGTGCTCCAGCCCCGCTAGGACCTGGCACATCAGCATCAGCCGCAGAGGCCACCGCACCCCCTCCGGCAATGTCGTTCGCCTGGCTCTGCGACGTGTACGCCGACCGGACGGTGCGCGGCAGCCGCTCTCGTTCGACCGGCCGGACAAGGTCCGTGCGTGAGCCCCCGGACACCCTTGGTAACTCATGAGTAACACCTCTTGACCTGCGCAGTTGCGCGGCTCACGATCACCGCATGCCTCGGGTCACATTCGTCGCCGCCGCTCGCAGCTCCTCGCTGCTCGCCGAGCGCTTCGAGGACGACCGGCCGCTGGACCAGGCCGGCTGGGACGAGGTGCAGCGTGTCGCCGGGGAACTGGTACCGCTGGCGGCGGCCGAGCTGCGCTACTGCTCGCCGACGCCGCGCAGCCGGGCGACCGGTGACGCGCTCGGGTACGCGCCGCTGGTGCAGCCCGCGCTGCGGGACTGCGACATGGGCCGCTGGCGCGGGTTCACGCTGGCCGAGGCGATGGCCCGGGAGCCCTCGGCGGTGGACGCCTGGCTCGCGGACCCCCGCTCCGCGCCGCACGGCGGCGAGTCGCTGGTGTCCTTCATCTCCCGAGTGGGCGGCTGGCTGGACACCCGTCCGGTGGGCGACGGCAGCCGTATCGTCGCAGTGGCGGAGCCGTCGGTGGTGCGGGCGGCGCTGGTGTACGCCCTGAAGGCGCAGCCGTCGGCGTACTGGAACATCGACGTCCGCCCCCTGTCGACGGTCACGCTCGCCGGGCGGGGCGGCCGCTGGAACCTCCGCCTGGAGGCCGCGTCGCGGTGACCGGGTCGTGCCCAGCACGGCCACGACCACCCCCGACGTGAGTGGTCCCATCGCCGGAGCCGTCGGTCTGTCGACCTGGGCGACCAGTGCCGCCTACGACGATGTGAAGGTCACCGCCGCGGACGGGACGACCCTGCTCGGCGACGACTTCTCCGGTGACGCCTCGAAGTGGACCCACACGGGCAGCGGCAGCTGGAGCATCCAGGACGGGCAGTACGTCCAGACGGACACCGCCGCAGAGAACACCATGGTCTCGGCCGGGGCCCCGTCCTGGCACGACTACGACCTGCATGTGAAGGCCACCAAGAAGTCCGGCAAGGAGGGCTTCCTCGTCGCCTTCGGCGTCAAGGACACCGGCAACTACTGCTGGTGGAACCTGGGCGGCCGGAACAACACCACCACCGCTGTCGAACAGGCTGTGGACGGCGGCAAGTCGACGATCGTTTCCAAGCCGGGGACCATCGAGACCGGCCGGACCTACGACGTCGACATCAAGGTGCGCGGCCGTCAGGTGACCCTGTACCTCGACGGCCAGGAGTGGGGCAGCTTCACCGACGACAAGCCGGCCGAGCCGTTCCGCCAGGTCGTCACGCGGGACGCGAAGACCGGTGAGCTGATCGTCAAGGTCGTCAACGCCCAGTCCTCGGCGGCACGTGCGGCGATCGATCTCGGCGGTGCCAAGGTCGCCTCCAAGGCCCGGGTGACCACGCTCGCCGCCGCGCCGGGCGCGGTGAACACCGAGACGGCCACGGCGGTCGCCCCGGTCACGTCCACCTTCACGGGGGTCGCCGGCAAGTTCACGTACACCTTCCCGGCGAACTCCATCACCTTCCTGCGGATCAAGCAGAGGTAGCCGCAGACTCGGCGGGCTGCTGTCCGAGCGGCAGCAGCCCGCGCTCGGCGAACACCTTCTTCGCCACGAGGGAGGCGTTCATCGCCTTGGGTATGCCGCAGTACACGGAGGAGTGCAGCAGCGCCTCGACGATCTGGTCGGGCGACAGGCCCACGTTCAGCGCCGCGTTGACGTGCACCTCCAGCTGGACCTCGCAGCCGCCCAGCGCGGTGAGCATGCCCAGCGTCACCAGCTGACGGTCGCGCGGGGCGAGGCCGGGCCGGTCGTAGATGTCCCCGAAGGCCCAGGCGACGATCTGGTGGCCGAGTTCGGGGTTGATGTCGCCGAGCGCGTCGACGACGCGCTGCCCGGCCTCGCCGTCGACCCGCTTCAGGACCTCCAGGCCGTGGGCGAAACGCTCTTCACGGGTGGTGCTCTCGCTCATGCCGGCTCATCCGTTCCCGGCTGCCGCTCGTCGAGCAGCCGTTCGTAGTAGTCGATCTTGTCGTCCAGTGCGGCCGCGTTCCGGCGCAGCGCACGGATCCGGTCCGCGAGCTCGGCGCGATGCTCCCGGAGCATCGCCAGCCGGTCGGCGACCGTGGCGTCGCCCCGCGCCCGCAGCCGGGCGAAGTGCTGCATGTCGGCGATCGACATGCCCGTCTCGCGCAGCCGCAGCAGGAACTCCAGCCAGGCCAGGTCGGCCGCCTCGTAACGCCGCTGGTTGCCGGTGGTCCGGCCGACCCGCTCGATCAGGCCCGCCTTCTCGTAGTAGCGCAGCGTGTCGTGCGTGAGGCCGGTGCGCTCGGCCACCTGGGCGATGGTCAGCGTCGGCTCCCGGTCCGGCGGGAGGGGCTGTCCGCTGGTCATGAACAAGACCGTAGAACCTGGAGCGCGCTCCAGGTCAAGCGCCGTCGTCGATCATGTACCGATCACTTGCCGAAGTACGCCTGAGCTGCGCGGACGCCCTCCACCAGGGCATCCACCTCGTCCGGCGTGTTGTACACGTAGAAGGTCGCCCGGGTCGTCGCCGGAATCCTGAAGCGCTGCACGATCGGGCGGGCGCAGTGGTGGCCGACGCGGACGGCGACGCCCCGCTCGTCCAGGACCTGGCCGACGTCGTGCGGGTGGATGCCGTCGACCGTGAAGGAGACGGCCGAGCCGCGGTCGATGAGGTCGCGAGGGCCCACCACGCGTACGCCCGGGAGCTCGCCGAGCAGGTCCAGGGCGCGGGCGGTGAGCCGGTCCTCGTGCGCCGCCACCTCGTCCATGCCCAGCGCTTTCAGATAGTCCACCGCAGCAGCGAGGCCCACTGCCTGGGACGTCATCGGCACGCCCGCCTCGAAGCGCTGCGGCGGCGGCAGGAAGGTCGTGCGGTCCATCTCGACCACCTCGATCATCGAGCCGCCGGTGAGGAACGGCGGGAGGCCGGCGAGCAGTTCGCGCCTGCCCCACAGCACGCCGACGCCGTTCGGGCCGAGCATCTTGTGCCCGGAGAAGGCGAGGAAGTCGGCGCCCAGCTCCTGTACGTCCACGGGCCGGTGCGGGACCGACTGGGCGCCGTCGACCACGACGAGCGCGCCGAACGCGTGGGCCCGGTCGGCGAGACGGCGTACGGGGTTGACGGTGCCGAGGACGTTCGACTGGTGGGTGACGGCGACGACCTTGGTGCGCTCGTCGACGAGCTCGTCGATCCGTGTGAGATCGAGGCGGCCCTCGTCGGTGAGGCCGAACCAGTCCAGCGTCGCGCCGGTGCGCTCGGCGAGCTGCTGCCAGGGCACCAGATTGGCGTGGTGCTCCATCTCGGTCACCACGATCCGGTCGCCGGGACCGATCCGGTGTGCGTTGCCCAGGGTGTAGGCGACGAGGTTGATGCCCTCGGTGGTGTTCCTGGTGAAGACGACCTCGTCGTCCGCCGCGCCGATGAAGGCGGCGATCGTGTGCCGGGCGTTCTCGTACGCCTCCGTCGCCTCGCCCGCGAGCTGGTGCGCGCCCCGGTGCACTGCGGCGTTGCGTGTGAGGTAGAAGTCCCGCTCGGCGTCGAGGACCTGGAGAGGTTTCTGGGTGGTGGCGCCGGAGTCCAGGTAGACCAGACGGGCACCGCTGTCCATCGTCCGTTCCAGGATCGGGAAGTCCTTGCGCAGCGCGTCCACGTCGAAGGCCACAGCGTGCCACCTCTCACGGGTCCTGTATCGATTTCCCGTGAGACAAGCTAGGTCTTCTCACGGTGAATCGCAAGCATTAACATGAGAACGTGGATCATGAGGCCCCCGTTTACCTGCACCAGCTCCCCGTCCCCGGCGAGGAGCGCTATGTCTCGCTGGCGCTGGTCAACTCGCGTTTCACCCTCAGTCACGGCCCGGTCGACCTGCTCGACGACGCCGAGGCCGCGCATCTGTGGCTCGTACGGCACGGGCTGCTGCCGGACCGGGTGGCGCTGGGGGGCAGGCAGTTCGGGCGACTGCTGGGCCTGCGTGAGGCGCTGGGGGTGCTGTTCGAGGCGTACGGGGACCGCGAGGCCCCGTCGGCCGAGCACCTCGCCACTGTCAACTCCGCGCTCGCGGCGGCCCCTTCGACACCGCGGCTGACCTGGACGGCCGACGGCCCGCAGCGCACCGACGAGCCCGATGCCGGCAACCCGGCCGCCGCCGCGCTCTCCCTCCTGGCCGAGGACGCCACCGACCTGCTCACCGGCTCCGAGGCCGAGCAGCTCACCCGGTGTGCCGCGCAGGGCTGCGCCCGATGGTTCCTGCGCTCGCACGGGGCGCGGCGCTGGTGCACGACGAAGTGCGGCAACCGGGTACGGGCGGCGCGGGCGTACGCGGCGCGCAAGGCGCAGTGAGGCGCGTGGACCTCTTCCCGCCGGCCCCGGTGCGCGGAGTGCGGGCCACATACGCCCGCCAGTCGAGCTGCCCCTCTTACTACGGCTCGGTCGTCGTGGACTTCGAGCCCTGGGGGGAGGGCTTCGCCTTCGAGACGGCGAAGGACGCCCGGCTCGACCCGGGCGGCTGGTTCTCGCCCGAGGAGGTGGCCGAGTTCCAGTCCGCGCTGATGGCGGGGATGCAGAAGGAACTGGCCGCGCTGCCTGCGGAGACGGTCGTCGCCGTGGCGGTGGTCCTGCACGAGCTGCGGACGCGTGCCGTGGACTCGTGCGCCCGCGCCTTCCATGAGGCGGGCCGGATCGCCGTACGGGCGGCGCTTGCCTGACGGGCTTGCCGTACGGTCACCGGTCCTTGCGGCGGCGGAACCAGCCCCGACCGGTGGCGGGTGCCTCCGCCGCCGGGGCCCCGGGTGTCGCTGCCGGGGCCGTGGGCAACCCGAATGGCGGCAGGACCTTGAACCGTTCGTCCAGCCTGACGGTGGGCGTGATCCGGGTCAGTGCCGCGCGGACGAGTGTCAGCGGGTGATCCGGGAACTGTGCGTCCCACCCCTCGTGGTCGGCGACGTGGTACGGCAGCCCGCCGCGCAGCTCGTTCGCGTACGGGTGCGGCCGGAAGTAGTCGGCCGGGCCCACCTGGCCCATGACCATCGCCTCGCGTATACCGGTCGTCCCACCCTCCTCTGCCTGCACCTTGAGGACCGTGCTGCAGTTGGCCTTCGGGAGAGTCCAGGATCCGAGGAAGGCCTGGCCGAAGCCTTCGGGCCGCGGCACCTTGATCAGCTGCCGGACCGCCGGAACCCCGTCCACGGTGCCGAACACGGCCTCGATCAGACATCCGCCGGCCCTGGCCGCCCCGTGCGCGCGAGCGTGCCGGAACCGGTCGGGCTCGTGGAGCGGGGCGGGCAGGTCCGGTACGAGGGGAAAGAAGTGGATCGACAGGGCCAGCCCCCGCTCGTCCATCCACACCCCCGGCTTCAGCTCGGCGAAACCGGTCAGGTCCATGGCAGTGATCGGAGTCATGAGGATCATCATGGCGGGAGGGGGTGGTCCGCTCGTCACCCGGCCCGCCCACCCCATTTCGACCGGGTCCATTTACGTGGAATTCATTTGCGAGACAGCTCCTTTTCCTCGGGGTAATGCACAACTCCGGCAGGAGGCACGTGCATTCGGAATTCCACCCACCATTTTCCGGTTGGCCGTACAACCATCCGGAAACACCGCCCGTCTAGGTTGGCGCATCGATGACGTGCGGGGAGTGACACCCCCAAACCGGGACGCCGTGCGTCCCACATTCTCAGGAGCTCGCCAAGAATGAATCGCTCGACCCTGCCCAGGGCCGTTTTGACACAAGGGAACGCATGGCGACGGCCGGACAGGAACAGGGTGTGAAACCGACTACGCATCCGGAGCCGAGCACCGGAGCCATCGACGGCGGCAACCCACCATCCGCACCCGGGCCGCGCCGGCCTGCCGATCCTTCGTCCGGCGGGACGCACGACCGCCGTATGCGGCTTCGGCTGCCGACCGGCCCGACGCAAGCCGCTGCCCTGCTCGCGGCGCTCATCTCGGTCACGGCGTTCTGCGCCGCCAGTGCCGTCTCCCGCAGCTACCCCTTCGGGCCCCGCAGCCGGATCATCAACGACCTGGGCAACCAGTACGTGCCCTACCACGCACACCTGTGGGACCTGCTGCACGGAAGGGCCGACGGCGGTCTTCTCATGAACTGGCAGTCCGGGTTCGGCGCCAGCTTCCTCCCCGACCTCGGTACGTACCTCACCAGCCCGTTCGCCCTGCTCGTCGCGTTGTTCCCGCGGGACGAGATCGACCTCGCGGTGTATGTGATCACCGTGCTGAAGACGGCGTCCGCCGGTGCCGCCATGGCCTGGCTGCTGCTCCGTCTGCGCCCCGGCCGCTGGTGGGCGGCCGGCCTGCTGGGGGCCTCCTACGCCCTGTGCGGCTGGAGCGTGGCGGATGCCGCGTACAACCCGATGTGGCTCGACGGCCTCGTCGCGCTGCCGCTGCTGTGCCTGGTCGGCGAATGGGCGCTGAACGGACGGCGCCCGTTCCTCGGTGCGCTGGTGGTGGCCCTCGCCTGGATCGCCAACTTCTACACCGCGTACATGGCCACCATCGGCGCGGTCCTGGTTCTGCTGCTCCGGCTGCTGCTCTCCGGCCTTCCGCGCCGGCAGGCGCTGGCGGCAGCGGGCCGTGCGGGCGTCACCTTCGCACTCGGTGTGGGCCTGGCCGCACCGCTGGTGACGGTGGTGTACCTGGGCTCCAAGCACGCCTCCCCGGGCAGATTCACGGGATTCGCCCCGTCGCCGGGGCAGGACCAGCTGGCCCGTCTGCTGCCGACGACGTACAGCTTCACCACGCCGGCCGTGTACGTGGGCATCACGGCGCTGCTGCTCGCTCTTGCCCTGCCGTTCCACCGGGCGGTACCCCGGCGGGTGCGCACGGGCTGGACGCTGCTGGTGGTCGGGATGGCGCTGTCGATGGAGTGGAAGCCGACCCATCTGGCCTGGCACGCCTTCGTCACACCACAGGGCAGTCCCTACCGCCAGGCCTTCGTCCTGTGCGCGCTGCTGGTGATCTGCGCATGGCACTCGCTCTCGTACGGCCTGCCCGACCGGCGCGCGCTGCTCGCGGCGAGCGCGCTGCTCGCACTGATCGTGGCCGTCGCGAGCCTCAGCGATCTGGTGCACCCGTCCGCCTGGCCGGTTCTCCTGCTCGCCGCGGTGGGCGCACTCGGTGGGCTGGTCCTGTTCGGCAGCACGGACGGCGGGCGTCTCGCCGGCAACAGGCGCCGCACCGTGCTGACAGGGTGCGCCGTCGCGCTGCTCGTCGGCGCACAACTCGTGGAGGCCACCGCCACCACCGCCGCGGCCACCCGGCAGCGACTCACGTTCTTGGACAGCTACGCCCCCTGGGGGGCACGGCAGCAGCGGCAGTCGGAGGCGATCGCGAAGGCCGACGACTGGCCCCGGTACCGTACCGATCCGGGCCGGGAGCAGACCGTCAGCAATGACCCGATGCTGGTCGGCGGCCAGGGCGCCCAGTACTACAGCAGTCACACCTCCGACGTCCTCTTCCGCACGCTCACCGCCCTCGGGGGCGGCTGGACCTCGGGAGGCCGGAGCCTGCAGAGCCTGGACAACGCCGTCACGGACGTGATCTTCTCCGTCGGCGCGCGGGTACACTCCCCGCCCGACCCGCACCAGCGCTGGTTCCGGCAGGCCGACAATCGGGTGACCGTGTCCCGGCAGGAGGTACCGCCCCTGGTCACGGTACGGCCCTCCGTCCCCGCTCCTGCGCGCACGGGCGTGTCCGCGTTCGGGCCCTCGCCGTACCGCAATCAGGAAATCCTGCTGGGTGCCCGCGTCTACACCGTGCCCCGCCTCACGGTACTCACCGGTGCGGGGAAGCCGATGACCCGCAGCGACGACGAGCGGCAGGGCGTGCGCCTCGCCGCCGTTCATGCCGGTGTGCGGAGGCCGATGATCACGGCCGACTGCCCGGCCGGCAGCGAGGTGTACCTGTGGGCACCGAACTTCTCGGGCGCCGCGCGCATCCTCGGCGGCCCGTCCGGCGGCCCGGTCGGGCGGTTCAGGTCCGACCAGGGTGTGTCCAGGATCGCCGCCATGCAGCGCCTCGGCCTGGTTCCGGCCTCCGGCCACCTCCGGATCGTGCTCGCCCCCGACACGGCGAGCCTCATCCCGGACGGCGCGGTCGGCTGCCTGGACACCACCCGGCTGAGCGCGGTCGTCCAACAGCTCAAGGCCACCGGCGCAAAGGAGGTGAGCGTCTCCGACGGCACCATCCGGGCCGAACTCCCGGCCGGCAGTACCGGGACCGCCGTCGTCTCGGCCCCCCGGATCGCCGGCTGGCGCTGCGCCACGGGCGACGCTGCCGCCGTACCCGCGGGGGAGTACCACGGGCTGATCGCCGTGCCCCTCGACGGTTCGTCGACCAGCCTGACCTGTACGTTCCGCCCGCCCGGCCTGCGGCTGGGCACGGCTGTCGGGGGCGCCTCGCTCCTGGCCATGATCCTGCTCGCCACCTTCACCGCCGTCCGCCGACGGCGGGCCGGGGCGCCACGAACCGGTTCCGGTATTTCCGCGGGCATGCCATGAATACGCGCTCGATATCGAGACGGTCCCCGGCTTCGCCGTGGCGGGAGTGCGGGCGTCATTGACGCGGTGATGCACTGAGGCCTTCGCCCGGCGTCTCGTTTGTCCGAGTGCTTCACCGCCGGGTGCGGTGGGGGTGGGGGGGAATTACGCCCCACCGAACGGCCCCGGCCGAGGCGGGGATTTCGTAGGGCGTGGGGGCCACCCGCTGTGTACCGCTGCGGGGGTGAGGGTCGCGGCGCCCCGCGGCC
>NZ_JBEOZU010000021.1:91265-133764 GCF_040298185.1 Streptomyces sp. NPDC001634
GCCACGGCCCCCACCCCGGGCGTGCGAGTTGCCCCGGCGGCAACCCGGGGGGGGGGGGCGGGAGGGGCGTAAATCCCCGCTACCCCCCCCGTCCGCGTCCGAGGCGGCGATTCCGTCGGCCTTCGTCGCCTCCCGCTGTCTCCCGCTGCCTCCTGCTCGGTCGCGCCGCCGCGCGCCCGGGAGGCAGGCGGCGGCGGGTCCGACGCACAGGATTGCATAAACGTGCAGCGAAACGTATAGTCATGCCATCCAGGAGGAGGGTTCCATGACGGTACGTGCGGCGGTGGCCGGAGCGAGCGGGTACGCGGGCGGAGAGCTGCTGCGTCTGCTTCTGGCGCATCCCGAGGTGGAGATCGGCGCCCTGACCGGCAACTCCAACGCCGGACAGCGGCTCGGCGCGCTGCAGCCGCATCTGCTGCCCCTCGCCGGTCGTGTGCTGGCCGAGACCACCCCGGACGCCCTTGCCGGTCACGACGTCGTCTTCCTCGCCCTGCCCCACGGGGAGTCCGCCGCCGTCGCCGAGCAGCTCGGCCCGGATGTGCTCGTGATCGACATGGGCGCCGACTTCCGGCTGAAGGACGCGGCCGACTGGGAGAAGTTCTACGGTTCCCCGCACGCCGGGACCTGGCCCTACGGCCTCCCCGAACTGCCGGGTGCCCGCGCCGCGCTGGAGGGGTCCAAGCGCATCGCGGTGCCCGGTTGCTACCCGACCGCCGCCTCCCTCGCCCTCTTCCCCGCGTACGCCGCCGGGCTCGCCGACAACGAGGCCGTGATCGTCGCCGCCTCCGGCACCTCGGGCGCGGGCAAGGCGCCCAAGCCGCACCTGCTCGGCAGCGAGGTCATGGGGTCCATGTCCCCGTACGGCGTCGGCGGCGGCCACCGGCACACGCCCGAGATGATCCAGAACCTGAGCGCGGCGGCAGGGGAGCCGGTCTCCGTCTCCTTCACACCGACCCTCGCCCCGATGCCGCGCGGCATCCTCGCCACGTGCAGTGCCAAGGCGAAACCCGGCGTCACCGGCGAGGCCGTCCGCGCCGCCTACGAGAAGGCCTTCTCCGACGAACCCTTCGTCCATCTGCTCCCCGAGGGGCAGTGGCCCGCCACCGCGTCCGTCTACGGTTCCAACGCGGTTCAGCTGCAGGTCGCGTACGACGAGGCCGCGGGCCGCATCATCGCGATCAGCGCCATCGACAACCTGACCAAGGGCACCGCGGGCGGTGCCGTCCAGAGCATGAACATCGCCCTCGGGCTCGACGAGACCACCGGGCTTTCCACGATCGGAGTCGCACCGTGAGCGTCACCGCTGCCAAGGGGTTCACCGCCTCGGGCATCGCCGCCGGGATCAAGGAGAACGGCAACCCGGACCTGGCCCTCGTGGTCAACAACGGGCCCCGCCTCGCCGCCGCGGGCGTCTTCACCTCCAACCGTGTCAAGGCCGCGCCGGTGCTGTGGTCCGAGCAGGTTTTGAAGGCCGGCGAGGTGTCCGCCGTCGTCCTCAACTCCGGCGGTGCCAACGCCTGTACGGGCCCCAAGGGTTTCCAGGACACGCACGCGACCGCGGAGAAGGTCGCGGAGTCGCTCAACACGGCAGGACACGACGAGACGGGTGGCCACAACTCCGGCATGGTCGCCGTGTGCTCGACCGGCCTCATCGGTGTCCTGCTGCCGATGGACAAGCTGCTGCGGGGAGTTGACAAGGCCGTCGCCCAACTCGGTCCGCACGGCGGCGAGAAGGCGGCCATCGCCATCAAGACCACCGACACGGTTCACAAGACGTCGGTCGTGACCAAGGACGGGTGGACCGTCGGCGGTATGGCCAAGGGCGCCGGCATGCTGGCACCCGGCCTCGCCACCATGCTCGTCGTCCTCACCACGGACGCCGACCTCGACAGCGGGACCCTGGACACGGCCCTGCGCGCCGCCACCAGGGTCACCTTCGACCGTGTCGACTCCGACGGCTGTATGTCCACCAACGACACGGTGCTGCTGCTCGCCTCGGGCGCGTCCGGAATCACCCCGGATCACGCCGAGTTCGCCGCGGCCGTCGAGTCGGTCTGTGCCGACCTCGGCCGTCAGCTCATCGGCGACGCCGAGGGCGCGAGCAAGGACATCAAGGTCGAGGTGATCAACGCCGCGACCGAGGACGACGCCGTCGAGGTGGGCCGCTCCATCGCCCGCAACAACCTTCTGAAGTGCGCGATCCACGGCGAGGACCCCAACTGGGGCCGCGTCCTGTCGGCGATCGGCACCACGAAGGCCGCCTTCGAGCCCGACCAGCTCAACGTCGCCATCAACGGCGTCTGGGTGTGCAAGAACGGCGGCGTCGGCGACGACCGCGAGCTCGTCGACATGCGCTACCGCGAGGTGCACATCGTGGCGGACCTCGCGGCAGGCAACGAGTCTGCGACGATCTGGACCAACGACCTCACAGCCGACTATGTCCATGAGAACAGCGCCTACTCATCTTGACGTGCCCGCCTGGTTGTCGCGGGTCCTCGTCGTCGCCGACGAGGGTTCCTGCTTCACAGGCGACCGCTCGCCCCGGACGTGTCCGGGATGAGTCTTACAACGCCTCCGCAGGCCAGCACCGCCCGCCCGGCGGCTGATCCGAGATCTTTCCGAAAGTCGGCTATGACGGTCAATCACTCAGAAGAGCGAAAGTCCTCGACACGCAAGCACACGGCACTGCCCAAGGCCCAGATCCTCATCGAGGCGCTGCCCTGGCTGACCCGGCACCACGGCAAGACGGTCGTCATCAAGTTCGGCGGCAACGCCATGGTGAACGAGGAGCTGAAGGCCGCCTTCGCCCAGGACGTCGTCTTCCTGCGGCACGCGGGCCTCAGGCCCGTCGTCGTGCACGGCGGTGGGCCGCAGATCAGCGCCGCCCTGGACAGGCACGGCATCGTCAGCGAGTTCAAGGCGGGCCTGCGTGTCACCACGGAGGACGCCATGGACGTCGTACGCATGGTGCTCGCCGGGCAGGTGCAGCGCGAGCTGGTCGGGCTGCTCAACCAGCACGGGCCGCTCGCCGTCGGCCTCACCGGCGAGGACGCGCACACCATCACCGCCACCAAGCACCAGCCCGAGATCGACGGCGAGCTGGTCGACATCGGGCGCGTGGGTGAGATCACCGACATCGACACGGGCGCGATCGAGGCCCTGCTCGCCGACGGCCGCATCCCGGTCGTCTCGTCGATCGCCCGTAGCCAGGACGACGGACATGTCTACAACGTCAATGCTGATACGGCTGCTGCGGCACTCGCTGCGGCACTGGGCGCCGAAACCCTCATGGTCCTCACGGACGTCGAGGGCCTCTACGAGGACTGGCCGAACAGTGACGAGGTGATCAGCCGCCTCACCGCTTCCCAACTGGAGAAGCTGCTGCCGGAGTTGTCCTCCGGCATGGTGCCGAAGATGGAGGGCTGTCTGCACGCCGTGCGCAACGGCGTCAACACCGCCCGCGTCATCGACGGCCGGGTCCAGCACTCGATCCTGCTGGAGATCTTCACGGACGAGGGCATCGGCACGATGGTGCTGCCCGACGACGAAGAGGGGGACGCCGAATGACCGGCACCGCGACCAACGAAGAGCTCACCCAGCGGTGGCAGGGCGCGCTCATGAACAACTACGGCACCCCGCGGCTGCCCCTCGTCCGCGGCGAGGGCGCCAGGCTGTGGGACGCCGACGGCAAGGAGTACGTCGACTTCGTCGGCGGTATCGCGGTCAACGCGCTCGGCCACGCCCACCCCGCGGTCGTCGAGGCCGTCAGCAAGCAGATCGCCTCCCTCGGCCATGTCTCCAACCTGTTCATCGCCGAACCGCCCGTCGCCCTCGCCGAACGGCTGCTCCAGCTCTTCGGCCGCGACGGCAAGGTCTTCTTCTGCAACTCCGGGGCCGAGGCCAACGAGGGCGCCTTCAAGATCGGCCGGCTGACCGGGCGCACCCATGTGGTCGCCACCCAGGGCGGCTTCCACGGCCGCACCATGGGCGCCCTCGCGCTCACCGGCCAGCCCGGCAAGCAGGAGCCGTTCCTGCCGCTGCCCGGCGACGTCACGCACGTCCCGTACGGCGACGCCCAGGCCCTGGCCGCCGCGGTCACCGAGGACACCGCCCTCGTCATCATCGAACCCATCCAGGGCGAGAACGGGGTCGTCGTGCCGCCCGCCGGTTACCTCAAGGCGGCCCGTGCGATCACCGCCGCCACCGGGGCGCTGCTCGTCCTCGACGAGGTGCAGACCGGCATCGGCCGTACCGGGCACTGGTTCGAGTACCAGGCCCACGAGGGCGTCCTGCCCGACGTGGTCACGCTCGCCAAGGGCCTCGGCGGCGGCCTTCCGCTGGGCGCCACCGTCGCCTTCGGCAGGGCCGCGGAACTGCTCCAGCCGGGTCAGCACGGCACGACCTTCGGGGGCAACCCCGTCGCCTGCGCCGCAGGGCTCGCCGTCCTCGACACCATCGCGGCCGAGGGCCTGCTGGAGAACGTGAAGCGGCAGAGCGAGAAGCTCCGGGACGGAATCGAGGGCCCCGGCGGGAGTTCCCGTCACCCGCTGATCGACCATGTCCGGGGCTCGGGCCTGCTCCTGGGTATCGTGCTCACCGAGCCACTCGCGCAACAGGCGCAGCAGGCGGCTCAGGACGCCGGTTTCCTGGTGAACGCGCCCGCCCCGAACGTCGTACGGCTGATGCCGCCGCTGAACCTCGGCGACGACGCGGTGGAGGCCTTTCTCCAGGCGCTCCCCGGTGTCCTCGACGCAGTGAACCCAGTGAATGGGGACGGACGATCCGGAGAATGAGGCGACGATGAGTCAGGCGCAGGACCAGGAGCACACGGGGCCCGCCGTGCCGCAGACCCGCACCGCACGCCACCGCCGGATCGTGGACATCCTCAACCGGCAACCGGTGCGCTCCCAGAGCCAGTTGGCGAAGCTCCTCGCCGACGACGGGCTGAACGTCACCCAGGCGACGCTCTCCCGGGACCTGGACGAGCTGAACGCGGTGAAGATCCGCAACACCGACGGCGACCTCATCTACGCGGTCCCGAGCGAGGGCGGCTTCCGCACCCCGCGCGCACCGCTGGGCGAGTCGGCCAAGGAGGAGCGGATGCGGCGTCTGTCCCAGGAGCTGCTGATCTCCGCGGAGGCCTCCGCCAACCTCGTGGTCCTGCGCACGCCACCGGGTGCGGCCCAGTTCCTGGCCTCGGCCATCGACCAGGCGGAACTGCACGACATCCTCGGCACGATCGCGGGTGACGACACACTGCTGCTCATCAGCCGCGACCCGAGTGGGGGCCAGGCGCTGGCGGACCACCTGCTGCGACTGGCGCAGAACAACCACTGACACACGCGAGGAGGGCGTACCGATTCCGGTACGCCCTCCTCGTACGAGTACGGGACACGAGTCATCCCAATCGAGCCGCGAGCCCTCCCGTGCACCGCACCTCGTCGCCCGCGGTGATCAGCAGCGCCTCCACGTCCGGCAGGGACTCCAGCCAGGCCAGCCCCTCCCGCGAGCCCATCGCGAACGCGGCCGTCGCCCAGCAGTCGGCCCAGGTCAGCCGCGGAGCCACCACGGTCACGGCCACCAGATCGGTCACCGCGGAGCGGCCCGTGCGCGGGTCCACGATGTGCGCACCGCGCTCCGCGGTCCCGGACGTCGCCACGGCAAGTTCGTCCGCGCCGGCCGCGGAGACCACCGCCGCGAGCCCGCCGGGCCGCAGTGGATCCGACACGCCGACCCGCCAGGGACGGTGCGGCCCGGGCACGCCGTACATCTGCACGTCCCCGCCCCCGTTGACACTCACTCCGCTCGCTCCGGTCGCCGCCAGGCTCCGGGCCGCCCGTTCGACCGCCCAGCCCTTCACGATCCCGGTCGGGTCGATCCGGCCCTCGTACCGGGTGCTGAACCAGCCGTCGCTGACCCGCTCGGCCTCCTCGCCCAGAGCGAGCACCTCGGCGACCTCCGGATCGCAGCCCTCGACGGTCAGCTCTCCGCGGACGAGCCGGGATATCTGGCTGTCCTCCCGGTAGGTGCTGAACACCTCGTCCACGCGGTGCAGCCCGGCGATCGCCTTCTCCAGCGCACTCTGCACGGCCTCGGGCTCACCGCCGCGCACGTCGAAGGAGAAGACGGTGCCCATCACCTCCTCGGCGTGGCGCAGCACGGGAGGGGCCTCGGCGGGGTCGGTCACCTGATCGGCCATTCAGCCACCGGCCTTGTCCAGGGCCGACTGAAGAGACTGCTTGTACCCGGCGCTGGTGTAGGTCGCGCCGGATACCGCGTCGATGTTCGCACTCTGCGCGCTCACCGCCTCCTGGTTGAGCTTGGGTACGGCCATGGCGGTCTTCTGGTCGCTGAGGCCGCCCTTGGGCGCCTGGACGGCCTCGGCCTTGGTGACCTTCCCGCCGCTCACCGTCACACGCACCTGGACGGGGCCGTACTGCGTCTGCACCACGTTACCCGTCACCGCACGCGCCTGGGCCGACGATCCGGTCGACCCGGAGCCGCCCGCGGAGCCGGACGAGCCGCTGCTGCTGCCGGACGCGGTCTTCGCCTTGTCGATCGCCGACTGCAGGGACTGCTTGTACCCGCCGCTCGTGTAGGTCGCCCCGGAGACCGCGTCGATCTGCGCGCTCTGGGCCGCGACAGCCTCCTGGTTGAGCTTGGGTACGGCCATGGCGGTCTTCTGGTCGCTGAGGCCGCCCTTGGGCGCCTGGACCGCCTCGGCCTTCGTGATCTTCCCGCCGCTCACGGTCAGACGCACCTGGACGGGGCCGTACTGCGTCTTCTCCACGTTGCCGGTGACGGTCTGCGCGCCCGTCTGCTGCCCGCTGCCGCCCTGCGGCGCCTCCTGCGCCGCCGCGGTCTGCTGCGGCGCGGCTCCGCCCGCCGCCGCGGCCGAGGCCGGACCGGACGCCGGCTTCAGCGACAGCAGCAGCACGATCCCGGACACGGTGGCGGCGCCGGCGAGCACGACACGCCGAATGGGGTGGCTCTTCCTCATCGTTCCTGAGCTCCTGATTTCCCGTCGCTCACATCTCGAACGACTCGTGATGGATGCGGCGGGCGGGGACCCCCGCGCCGCGCAGTGCTTCGTACACCTGCTGCGCGAAGCCGGGCGGCCCGCACATGAAGACGTCGTGGCTGTCGATGTCCGGGAGCTTCCGGCGCAGGGTGTCCGCCGAGATGTCCGGGCGCTCCCCGTCCGGGCTGTTGACCGCGTACATCAGCCGGGCGCCGCGCTCCTCGGCGATCTGGGCGAGCTCGTCCCACAGCGCCAGGTCCTGTGTGGTGTTGGCCCGGTAGAGCAGGGTCAGGTCGCCGGGGGCCCCGGGCAGCGTTTCGAACAGTGCCCGCATCGGGGTGATGCCGACGCCGCCGGCCACCAGGAGCACCTTGCCGCGGCTGCGCCGGTCGGCGGTCAGCGCCCCGTACGGGCCCTCCGCCCACACCCGGGTGCCGGGCTCCAGGTCACGCAGCGCGGAGCTGTGGTCGCCGATCGCCTTGACCGTGATGCGGAGCATGTTGGGGCGGGGTGCCGCCGACAGCGAGTACGGGTGCGAGCTGAACCGCATGCCGGGCGCGAGGAACCGCCAGCGGAAGAACTGCCCGGCCTCGGCGCCCATGCGGTGCAGCTTCCGTCCGGTCATCAGCACCGAGACGATTCCGGGCGCCTCCTCGATGACCGCCTCGACCCTCAGCCGGTGGCGCAGGTTCAGCCGGATCGGCGTGAGGATCCGGTACCAGATCACCAGCGCGGTCACCGACCCGTACAGCGCGTACCAGGCGGTCTTCGCCTCCGGCTGGGCGGCGAACTCGTTGCCGGTCGACAGCTGGTGCCAGAACGACAGGTAGGTGGCCGCGTAGGTGAGCAGATGGACGTGGTACCAGAGGTCGTACGAGATCCTGCGGCGGACAGGGCCCATCGAGAGCAGCCCGATGAGCACCAGCAGACCCGTGCCGATGGTGGCCTTGCCCACGTCCGGCAGCTGGTTGATCGAGTCCATGGTCTGCTGCACGATCCCGCCGAGCCCCTTGCCCGCCTGCAGGGCGTAGCCCCACATGGTCAGGAAGAGGTGGGCGAGGACCAGGCAGATGGTGTACCGGCCGGTCATCGCGTGCCAGCGTGCGACCCGGTCCGAGCCGACCCGGCGCTCCAGCGCGGGCACCCGCGCCATCTGCAGCACGACCAGCGCCATCAGATAGCCGGCGAGCAGGCCGGTGATCCGTCCCGCATTGAGAATTCTGCTGTTGTTGTCGGCGATGGACGGGGTGTTCATCCACCACAGCCAGATGACGCCCGCAGCGCCCGCCCAGACGGCGACCAGCAGCGGGACGGCGTGGGAGCGGCGTGGGCGGATGGCGCGCATCGTCTGGCGCCGCGCGGCGCGGCCACCGGCGATCGTGGACACGGTCTCCTCCGTGGTCCTGCGTGGGACGGGTGAGGCCAGTGGCCCCCTTGGCCCAGAGGTACGTGGCGGAGACGCCGTGCGTTCAAGCCTTCGCGGAGTCCAGGGCCGACTGGAGTGACTGCTGATAACCCTGGCTCGTGTAAGTGGCGCCGGAGACCGTGTCGATGTTCGCGCTCTGCGCGGTGAGCACCTCCTGGTTCAGCTGTGGGACGGCGTAGCTGTTGATCTGCTGGTCCCGTGGGTTGTCCTGGGGGTACGTCACCGCCGTGGCGTCGGTGATCCTGCCGTTCTTCAGGGTGATCCGGACCTGGACGGGGCCGTAGCGGGTCTGGACCGAGCTGCCGGTGACGGTCTTCGTGCCGGTCGTGGACGACCCACCCGAACCACTCGACCCACTCGGACTGCTTGAACCGCTTGAACTGCCCGGTCCGCCGGATCCGCTCGATTCGCCGGAGCCGGCCGACGCGCTCGCACTGCTCGACGGGGCGGGCGCGGCCACGGCGACGCCCGGTGTGGAGTGCGGCTTCATCGACAGCAGCAGCACCATCCCGGACACGGTGGCCGCGCTCGCCAGCACGATCCGGCGCAGCGGGCTCTTCCTCTTCAACGTGTGCATGAAAAGGCCTCACAGTTCGAACGACTCGTGGTGGATACGGCGGTCGGGCACCCCGGCCGCGCGCAGCGCCTCGTACATGTCCTCGGCGAATCCCGACGGGCCGCACAGATAGACGTCGTGGTCGGCGAGTTCGGGCACCGCGCCGTGCAGCGCACCCGGCGTCAGCCGCGGGCGCGAGCCGTCCTCGCCGTTGAGTGCGTACAGCACCCGGGCGCCCCGCCAGCGGGCTATGGACTCCAGCTCGGCGCCCAGCGCCAGGTCCCCCGCCGAGCGCGCCCGGTACAGCAACGTCACCTCGCCCGGCAATGTCTCGAACAGGGCGCGCAGCGGGGTGACCCCGACGCCGCCCGCGATCAGCAGTGACTTGCCGGTGGTCTGCCGGTCGGCGGTCAGCGACCCGTACGGACCCTCCGCCCACACCCGGGTGCCGGGCCGCAGCAGGGTCACCGACGCGCTGTGGTCGCCGAGCGCCTTGACGGTGATGCGCAGCTGCTTCGGGCGGGGCGGCGCCGACAGGGAGTACGGCGTGGACGTCCAGCGCATGCCGTCCGTGAGGAACCGCCAGCGGAAGAACTGCCCCGGCTCGGCGCCCATCTCGTCCAGGCGCCGGCCGCGCATGACGACGGACCACACGCCGGGCGCCTCCTGGTGCACCGACGCCACCCGCAGCTTGTGGCGCAGGTTGAGCCGCACCGGGGCGAGGATCCGGAACCACACCACCAGGGCCGCGACACCCAGGTACAGCGCGTACCAGGCGGCCTGGGCGACCGGGTTCCCGGTGAACTCGGCGCCAAGGGCGAGCTGGTGGCCGAAGGCGAAGAAGACCGCCACGTAGGTGAGGAGGTGCACGTAGTACCAGAACTCGTGGCTGACCCGGCGGCGCACGGCGCGCATCGACGTGATCCCGACGGCGAACAGGATGAGCGTGCCGAGGGTGGCCTTGATCATCTCCGGGTAGTCGAAGACCACGGTCATCGTCTCGTGCACGAGCGAGACCCTGTCCTGGGCGGCGTACCCGGCGAGGATCAGGACGATGTGCGCCACCAGCAGGCAGATCGTGTACCGCCCGGCCATCGCGTGCCAGCGCGCCACCCGGTCCGAGCCGATCCGCCGCTCCAGCAGCGGCACGCGGGCCATCAGCCCGACGAGCACGGCGCAGGAGTACCCGCACAGCAGCCCGGCGATCCGCCCGGCCCCGGTCAGCCAGCCGGCCGCGCCCACCACGGAGCCGGTGTCCTGCCACCACAGGGCCACCACGGCGGCCGCCCCGGCCCACAGGAGGGCCAGCAGCGGGCTCGCCGGAGAGCGCCGGACGACCGGCGACAAGGGTGGCGCCTGCTGCTGGTAGACCGCGGTCATGATCCGTTCCTTTCGGGCGTCGAGGACGCAACTGTGCAAGCGGAACTTCTGAGGCGGCTCTGAGGAATCTGAGCCTGTCCTGAAAACGACGCGGTACGAGGGCCCTGCGCAGGGAACTCTCGGCGGACGCGGCCCGGCACTCATAGAGAACTCAGAGGGACCGGTGGTCCCGGCCACTGCCGGGGTGGGTGATCCTGGAAAGCGCGATGAACACACCACGCTCCGGCCGACCCGCCCTCGCCCGCCCCGACGGCACGCCCCTGCGCGTCCTCGTCGTCGACGACGACCCGGACCTCGCCGAGGTGCTGTCCGGGGCCCTGCGCTACGAGGGCTGGGTGGTGCGCTCGGCCGGCGACGGCGCCACCGCCGTCGCCGAGGCCCGCGACCTGATGCCCGACGCCGTCGTTCTGGACGTGATGCTCCCGGACACCGACGGCTTCTCGGTGCTGCGCACCCTGCACACGGTGAAGCCGGACGTCTGTGTGCTCTTCCTCACCGCGCGGGACGCGGTCGAGGACCGCATCGCGGGCATCACGGCGGGCGGTGACGACTATGTGACCAAACCGTTCAGCCTGGAGGAGGTCGTCGCCCGGCTGCGCGGACTGCTGCGCCGCGCAGGCATGGCCCGGCAGCTGGAGGAGGGCCCCCGGCTGACCGTGGGCGACCTGGTCATGGACGAGGAGGCCCGCGAGGTGACCCGGACCGGCGAGCTGATCGAGCTGTCCCCGACGGAGTTCGAGCTGCTCCGCTTCCTGATGCGCAATCCGCGGCGCGTGCTCAGCAAGGCACAGATCCTCGAGCGCGTGTGGTCGTACGACTTCGGCGGTCAGGCCCATGTCGTCGAGCTGTACATCTCCTACCTGCGCAAGAAGGTGGACGCGGGCCGCGAGCCCATGATCCACACCGTGCGCGGGGCCGGGTACGTGCTCAAGCCGGTGGTCCGGTGAGGGCGGGGCT
Organism: Streptomyces sp. NPDC001634; assembly: GCF_040298185.1. Classification (NCBI taxonomy): domain Bacteria; kingdom Bacillati; phylum Actinomycetota; class Actinomycetes; order Kitasatosporales; family Streptomycetaceae; genus Streptomyces; species Streptomyces sp. NPDC001634. Next base: position 102,606 of record NZ_JBEOZU010000021.1, read on the forward strand.
GCGGGCGGTGGCGCGGTGGATGCGGTGCCTGCCCCGCCCGCGCACGCTGCGGGCCCGGCTCACCGCCGGGCTCGTCGTACTGCTCGCGCTCAGCTGCGCCGCCGTCGGGCTGGCCGCCGTCATCGAGCTGAACGGCTTCCTCACCGGCCGGCTGGACCAGCAGCTGCGCGACGTCGGCCAGCGGTTCCCGGCGAGCCTGGAGCACGGCATCATGCCGTCGGACCATGACGGCGACGAGCGCCCCGACACACGCAAGCAGCCCTCCGGCACCTTCGGCGCCCGGCTGGTCGGGGACACGGTCACCAACGCGGCGGTGGTGCGCCCCGGCAGCGACACCAGCGATCTGAGCACTCCGCTGAGCAAGCGGGACAAGCGGACACTCACGGGGCTCCGCGTGGACGGCAGGGGCCACAGCGTCCGCCTGTCGTCCCTCGGCGGATACCGGCTGATGGCGTTCGAGGGTCTGGACGGCGACGTGCTGATCACCGGAATGCCGCTGGAGCCGGTGGAGGCCGCGGTACACCGCCTGGAACTCGTCGCCGCAGTCGTCTTCGGCGCGGCCCTGGCGGTCACCGGGGTCGCCGGCGCCGTCTGGGTGCGGTGGTCCCTGCGGCCGCTCAGCCGGGTAGCCGCGACCGCCACCCGGGTCAGCGAACTCCCGCTCGCCAGCGGCGAGGTCGCGCTGCCGCCGCGCGCCCCCGAGGACGACCCGCACGGCGAGGTGGGCCGGGTCGCCGGCGCCTTCAACCGCATGCTCGGCCATGTCGAGGACGCGCTGACCAAGCGGCACGCGAGCGAGGAACGGCTGCGCAGCTTCGCCGCCGACGCCAGCCACGAGCTGCGCACGCCGGTCGCCTCCGTCCGCGGCCATGCCGAGCTGGCGTTGCTGCACCCGGGTCCGGTGCCGCCGGAGGTGACCCACGCCCTGGAGCGGATCGCCGCGGAGTCGGGGCGCATGGGCGAGATGGTCGACGATCTGCTGCTGCTGGCCCGTCTGGACGCGGGGCGCCCCCTCGAGCGGCGCTCTGTCGACCTCACTCGCCTGGTTCTGGACGCGGTGGCGGACGCGCGGGCGGCGGGGCCGGGACACCGTTGGACGATGGAGTTGCCTCAGAAGCCGGTGACGGTGACCGGGGACGCTCACCGGCTCCATCAGGTGTTGGCCAACCTGTTGGCCAACGCGCGTTTGCACACACCCGTGGGCACCAAGGTGACCGTCTCACTGGCGACCGAGGACACGACGGTCGTCCTCACGGTGCACGACGACGGCCCAGGAGTCCCCGACGAGATCCAGCCGGGCGTCTTCGAACGCTTCACCCGGGCCGACCACCGCCGTCGCGCGGACCACCAGGGCGGCGGCACCGGACTCGGCCTGTCGATCGTGGCGGCGGTGACGGAGGCGCACGGGGGGAGCGTGGGGCTGGAGAGCCGCCCGGGGGCGACGAGGTTCACCGTGCGTCTGCCCGGAGGCGGGGCTAGTAACGAGTGATGGCGGTCGTCCCGCTCGCCGTCCCGATCGCAATATGCGGCCCCCGCGAAGGCTCAACCCACTCCACAAGACGCCGCATCGCATCCTCAGGCACCGACACACACCCCTCCGTCGCCGCCTTCCCGTTGACATGCAGGAAAATGCCGGCGCCCCGCCCCCGCACAGGCCGCCGGTAGTTGAACCCGATGACAAAGGCGTACCCGTACTGCGGATCGTGCGCGATCAGATGCTCCGACTCGGACGCCCGGCAGTCGGCCGCCAGAGGCTCCGTCCAGCGGTTGTAGGAGGCGGAGTCGTTGTCCTGACACCACCACGAGTCCTGGTGCACCCGGCGGTACGACGCCTTCGTGCCCTTGGGCGCGGCCTTGATCCCGAAAGCGTACGGAAGGTCGTACAGGCCGGTGGGCGTGGTCTTCGTCCCCTGCTTCCGTGTGCCGCCCTCGGCGAGCCCCTTCGCGCCGAAGCGCGCCGCCGCCGAACCGGCCTTCACCCACTGTCCGCCTCGGCGGTCCCACCAGGTGACCGTGCCCGATGTCGAGCCGGTCGTGGGTGTCTGAGCCGTGATGAGCTGGGTGCCGCCTCCGGTGTCCGCCATCCGCTCGGGCAGCGGTACCTCCTCGGTGGCGCCCGGCGCGGTGCCGAGCAGAAGGAGGGAGGCGAAGGAGAGGGCGGCGACGGCACCGGGGCGCATGGCTCAGAACGTAGACGGCGGCAAGGGCAACGGAAGTCCCGGCAGGCCGTCCAGGCTGGATTCGACGTGATCTTTCCCCCGGAAGTAGTCACTGAGGGAGGCGTCGTCCTCACGCGCGAACCGCCTGCCGTGCAGATCGCGGTCCTCTTCGTATGTCATGAAGGGCACCGCGTAGCCGCAGGAGTCCCGGACATGCTCGGCCGTCACGACGATGATCGCGCGCAGACCGTGGGGGGTCGGATCGATGTCCGGGAAATGGGTGAGGAGTTCCTTGAAGCGGGGGTCGTCGCGGAAGACCGGCTCACCGCGTCCGTGCACCCGCACGATGTTCGGCGGTCCCTGGAAGGCGCACCACATCAGGGTGATCCGGCCGTTCTCACGGAGGTGCGCGATCGTCTCGGCGGTGGATCCGGCGAAGTCCAGATAGGCCACCGTCAGGTCGTCGATGACGGCGAACGAACCCTTGAGCCCCTTGGGGGAGAGATTGACCGTGCCGTTCGCCGACAGGGGAGCGGTGGCTGTGAAGAAGAGGGGTTGCGCCTCGATGAACGTACGCAGTCTGCCGTCTATGCGCTCATAGGTCTTTCCCATGTCTAACGATTATCGGGGAAATTCCTTCGGCTGTCTAAGGAATTGCGGCGTCCGGTTCTCCGGTGTTCGCCGGGTGTCCATGGCCGCCCCGGCCGGCGCGCGGGGCGGCCACGGTGCCTGTCACATCACTTGTTGAGCGTGCAGGCGGCCAGGGAGTCGAGGCCCTGCGGCTTGGTGCCCTTGCGGCCGATGGCGATGGCGATGCGGTCGATCGTCGAGACGCGCTTGTCCTTGAGGGGGCCGAGGATGGCGTTCTGGACGAAGTTGGGGCCGCCCTGCCCGACCGAGGAGGCGAGTCGCTTGTTGGCCTCGGCGATCTGGGTGTTGAGGAGGTCGAGGTTGCGGTTGACCTCGGCCTGGGCGGAGGCGGGTACCGCGGGCAGCTTGGACTTCACGTCGGGGCAGGTGATGGTGCCCGCGGCGTTGTTGTTGCCCGTGTTGGCGTTGTTCCCGGCGTTGCCGGCGTTGCCTGTGTTCGCCTTGCCGCCGTTGTTGCCTGCGTTGTTGTTCCCGCCGGCCTGCTGGGTGGCCGCCGCGCTCGGGGCGGCGTTCCCGGCGTTCGCGGCGCCGCCCGTGTTCGCGGCGCCGCCGGCGTTGAGGGTGCACGGCGCCAGCGCGTCCAGACCCTGCGGCTTGGTGCCCTTGCGGCCGATGGCGATGGCGATGCGGTCGATCGTCGAGACGCGCTTGTCCTTCAGGGGGCCGAGGATGGCGTTCTGGACGAAGTTGGGGCCGCCCTGGCCCACCGTGTCGACGAGTCGCTTGTTGGCCTCGGCGATCTGGGTGTTGAGGAGGTCGAGGTTGCGGCTGACCTCGGCCTGGGCGGAGGCGGGGATCGCCGGGAGCTGCGACTTCACGTCAGGGCACGTGATGGTACCGGGGGACGCCAGGGTCCTGGCGTCGTTGCTCTTGGACGTTTCCCCGGCGAGGGCGGAACCGGCGATCACCGCGCCGGACAGCGCCACTGCGGCGGCGCCGCCGATGATCGCCACGCGACGCTTGTTGTACTTCGGAAGAGCCCTGGACATGACGATGCCTCACTCGGGGTCGGGAATGACTGCGGTTACTCGGACCGCAAGCCATGGGGTGGCTGCTGTGACGAAACGCGGCGCCTGCGTTCGGCGAGAGATACGGGAAAGCGATTTCGAGTGTTCAAAGGGTTTTGAAATTGCCTTTCGAAACCGTGGCGGGCGCACCGGCCCCGCCGCCCGAGGGCCCGCCCCCGACACGCCGCGGGGACCCGATCCCGCCGCGCCGAAGCGCCTGGATTGACGAACCATGCAGACTCCTGCATACTCATGCATGTCAGCGAATGCACTGTGAGGAGAAACCCGTGACCGAGCGCGTCGTACTCGCCTACTCAGGCGGTCTGGACACCTCCGTCGCCATCGGCTGGATCGCCGAGGAGACGGGCGCCGAGGTCATCGCCGTTGCGGTCGACGTCGGCCAGGGCGGCGAGGACCTGGACGTCATCCGCAAGCGCGCGCTCGCCTGCGGTGCCGTCGAGGCCGAGGTCGCGGACGCCAAGGACGAGTTCGCCGACGAGTACTGCCTCCCGGCGATCAAGGCCAACGCCCTCTACATGGACCGCTACCCGCTGGTCTCCGCCCTCTCCCGGCCGACGATCGTCAAGCACCTCGTCGCGGCCGCCAAGAAGCACGGCGCCACCACGGTCGCCCACGGCTGCACCGGCAAGGGCAACGACCAGGTCCGCTTCGAGGCCGGCATCGTCGCCCTCGCCCCCGACCTCAAGTGCATCGCCCCGGTCCGCGACTACGCGATGACCCGCGACAAGGCGATCGCCTTCTGCGAGGAGAAGCAGCTCCCGATCGCCACCACCAAGAAGTCCCCGTACTCCATCGACCAGAACGTCTTCGGGCGCGCGGTCGAGACGGGCTTCCTGGAGGACATCTGGAACGCCCCGATCGAGGACATCTACGAGTACACCTCCAACCCGGCCGAGCCCCGCGACGCCGACGAGGTGATCATCACCTTCAAGCAGGGTGTCCCGGTCGCCATCGACGGCAAGGCCGTCAGCGTCCTGCAGGCCATCCAGCAGCTCAACGAGCGTGCCGGTGCCCAGGGCATCGGCCGGATCGACATGGTCGAGGACCGGCTCGTCGGCATCAAGTCCCGTGAGGTGTACGAGGCTCCGGGTGCCATCGCCCTGATCACCGCCCACCAGGAGCTGGAGAACGTCACGGTCGAGCGCGAACTGGCCCGCTACAAGCGGCAGGTCGAGCAGCGCTGGGGCGAACTGGTCTACGACGGCCAGTGGTTCTCCCCGCTCAAGCGCGCCCTGGACGGCTTCATCAACGAGGCCAACCAGCACGTCAACGGCGACATCCGCATGACCCTGCACGGTGGCCGTGCGGTCGTCACCGGCCGGCGCTCCGAGTCGTCACTGTACGACTTCAACCTCGCCACCTACGACACCGGTGACACCTTCGACCAGGCCGCGGCCAAGGGCTTCATCGACATCTACAGCCTGTCGTCGAAGATCGCCGCACGGCGTGATCTGCAGGCATAGCCTGACGTGGACCTCGCGTAAGGCCTCATATCGCCTGAGAGGCACCTCACACGCACTAGCCTGACAACCGCCTCCTCACTCCCGGGTGGGGAGGCGGCGGCACATCCAGACCTTCCTAGGAGCAACGCAAGTGAGCAGCAACAGCGGTGACGTACGGCTCTGGGGCGGCCGTTTCGCCGACGGTCCCGCCGAGGCCCTGGCGAAGCTGTCCGCGTCCGTCCACTTCGACTGGCGGCTCGCGCCCTACGACATCGCCGGTTCCCGTGCCCACGCGCGCGTGCTGCACAAGGCGGGGCTCCTCACGGACGACGAGCTGACGCGGATGCTCGCGGGGCTCGACCAGCTGGAAGCGGACGTGGCATCCGGCGACTTCATCGGCACCATCGCCGACGAGGACGTCCACACCGCCCTGGAGCGCGGTCTGCTGGAGCGCCTCGGCCCGGACCTCGGCGGCAAGCTCCGCGCGGGCCGCTCCCGCAACGACCAGGTCGCGACCCTTTTCCGGATGTACCTGCGCGACCACGCCCGCACCATCGGCGGTCTGATCGCCGAACTCCAGGACGCGCTGATCGGCCTGGCCGAGGCCCACCCGGACGTGGCGATGCCGGGCCGCACCCACCTCCAGCACGCCCAGCCGGTGCTCTTCGCGCACCATGTCCTCGCGCACGTCCAGGCCCTGTCCCGGGACGCCGAGCGGCTGCACCAGTGGGACGAGCGCACGGCCGTGTCGCCGTACGGCTCCGGCGCGCTCGCGGGCAGCAGCCTCGGCCTCGACCCGGTGGCGGTCGCCAAGGACCTCGGCTTCGAGCACGGCAGCTCGGCCAACTCCATCGACGGCACGGCCTCCCGCGACTTCGTCGCCGAGTTCGCCTTCATCACCGCGATGATCGGTGTCAACCTCTCCCGGATCGCCGAAGAAGTCATCATCTGGAACACGAAGGAGTTCTCCTTCGTGACCCTCCACGACGCGTTCTCGACGGGCTCGTCGATCATGCCGCAGAAGAAGAACCCGGACATCGCCGAGCTGGCGCGCGGCAAGAGCGGTCGTCTCATCGGCAACCTGACCGGGCTCATGGCCACGCTCAAGGCCCTGCCCCTCGCGTACAACCGCGACCTGCAGGAGGACAAGGAGCCGGTCTTCGACTCCATCGACCAGCTGGAGGTCCTGCTGCCGGCCTTCACCGGCATGATGGCCACGCTGACCGTGCACCGGGAGCGCATGGAGGAGCTGGCCCCGGCCGGCTTCTCGCTCGCCACCGACATCGCCGAGTGGCTGGTCAAGCAGGGCGTGCCGTTCCGCGTCGCGCACGAGGTCGCCGGCGAGTGCGTGAAGGCCGCCGAGGCCGAGGGCAAGGAGCTGGACGGGCTCACGGACGAGCAGTTCGCGAGGATCTCCGCGCACCTGACCCCCGAGGTGCGGTCCGTCCTCAACGTCCCCGGGGCCCTCGCCTCCCGCAACGGGCGGGGCGGAACGGCACCCAGCGCGGTCGCCGTTCAGCTCGCCGAGGTCAAGGCGGACGTGGCGGCGCAGCACGCGTGGGCGAGCGCCAAGAAGTAGCAGGTAAGAGGGGGCATCGCGGGTTACGTTGGTCCGGAGCCGCAAGGAGCCGACCGAACGGAGCCCGCGATGCCCTTCGCCCGACTGGCTGCAGCAACGACTCCCACATGCCACATCGGCCTCGGCCTGGCCGCCGTGGGCCGCCCCGGTTACATCAACCTCGGCCGGGAGCAGGACCTCCCGGAGCACCGCACCGTCGACGCCCTGCGCGAGCGCAGCCATGAACTCCTGGACGCCGCCTACGCCCAGGGCGTCCGCTACTTCGACGTCGCCCGCTCCTACGGCCGCTCGGAGGAGTTCCTCGCGGACTGGCTGAACGCGCGGCCCGACGTGGACGACGTGGTGATCGGCAGCAAGTGGGGATACACGTACACCGCGGCCTGGTCCACCGACGCCGAGCAGCACGAGGTCAAGGACCACAGCGTCCAGACGTACGAGCGGCAGCACGCCGAGACCACCGCCCTGCTCGGCGACCGGCTCGACCTCTACCAGATCCACTCGGTGACCCCCGACAGCCCGGCCCTCACCGACAAGGACCTGCACGCCAGGCTCGCCCGGGCGGCGGCCGAGGGCGTCACGATCGGCTTCTCCACCAGTGGCCCGGCGCAGGCCGACGCGATCCGCGCCGCACTCGCCGTCACGGTCGACGGCGAACCCCTCTTCCGTACCGTGCAGTCCACGTACAACGTGCTGGAGACCTCGGCCGGCCCCGCGCTCGCCGAGGCCCACGACGCCGGGCTCACGGTGATCGTCAAGGAGGGCATGGCCAACGGACGGTTGGCCGACCCGTACGCCCCCGAGGCGCTGAAGGCCGTGGCCGCCCGGACGTCGCTCGGCTGCGACGCGGTCGCGCTCGCCGTGATCCTGCGCAGGCCGTGGGCCGGTGTCGTCCTCTCCGGTGCGGCTACCGTCAGCCAGCTCGCCTCCAACCTGCACGCGGCCGTCGTCGACCTCGACGAGGACCAGATCACCCGCCTCGAGGCCCTCGCGGAGGACCCGCGCGCGTACTGGGAGCGGCGCGGGCAGCTGCCCTGGCACTGAGAACATCCCAAGTCAGTGGGTCCTGAGACTCGCATGCCTATTGTGAGACACAAATGTCTCACATGGGTTATGGTTGTCTCATGGCCCTCGACCGTGACCACGTGCTGCGCAGCGCAGCCGCCCTGCTCACCCGGAAATCCACCGCCACCATGGACGAGGTCGCCAAGGCGGCCGGGATCAGCCGGGCCACGCTGCACCGCCGCTTCGCGGGGCGCGACGCGCTCGTACGGGCGCTGGAGGCGCTCGGCATCGAGGAGTGCGAGGCGGCGCTGGACGCCGCACGGCTGGACGACGGCTCGGCCCAGCAGGCACTGCGCAGGTTCGTGAAGGAGATCGAACTGGCCGCCGGACTGCTCGCCTTCCTCTACACCGAGAACCAGCTCTTCGAGGGCGAGGGGCAGAACGAGGGCTGGGCCCGGATCGACGCCCGGATCGCCGCGCTGTTCCGGCGCGGCCAGGCGAGCGGCGAGTTCCGCATCGACCTCACCCCGGCGTGGCTCACCGAGGCGCTGTACGGCCTGTTGGCCTCCGGCGCCTGGGCCGTGACGGAGGGCCGGGTCGCCCCAAAGGACTTCACCTACATGATCGCCGAGCTGCTGCTCGGCGGCGCACTACGAAGAGAGGAACCATGACCAGCACCCTGCAGCACGGGGGTGCCCCCTGCTCATGGGGGACCCCCCGCTCGAGCGAAGCCGAGAGTGGGGGAGAAGCCGAGAGCCGGGGGGAGCGCACGTCGCAGGCGGAGAAGCGTCCGGGCCGGTGGCTCGCGCTCTCCGTCCTCGTGCTCGCCGTGCTGCTGGTGGCCGTGGACGCGACCGTCCTCGGCCTCGCGACTCCGTACATCAGCGAGGACCTGAAGCCGTCCGGCACCCAGCTCCTCTGGATCGGTGACGTCTACTCGTTCGTCATCGCCGGTCTGCTCGTCTCCATGGGCAGCCTCGGCGACCGCATCGGCCGCAAGCGGATCCTGCTCGGCGGCGCCACGGCCTTCGGGCTGATATCCGTCCTCAACGCCTACGCGTCGACGCCGGGGGCAATGATCCTGGCGCGGGCGCTGCTCGGCGTCGCGGGCGCCACCCTGATGCCCGCCACGCTCGCCCTGATCCGCAACCTCTTCCACGATCCGCGCGAGCGCAGCCTCGCCGTCGGTATCTGGGGCGCCACCGCTTCGGCCGGTACGGCGGTCGGCCCTGTCGTCGGCGGCTTCCTGCTCGAACACTTCTGGTGGGGCTCGGTCTTCCTCATCAACCTGCCCGTGATGGTGGTCCTCGTCCTCGTCGGCATCAGGACGCTGCCCGAGTCCCGCAATCCGAACCCGGGCCCCTGGGACCTGAACAGCGTCGTGCTGTCGCTCGTAGGCGTGGTCGGCGTCGTGTACGCCGTCAAGGAGGCGGCCGCCCACGGGTTCACCTGGCCGGCCGCGGGCACGGGGCTCCTAGGCGCCGCCGCCCTCTACGGCTTCGTCCACCGTCAGCTCACGCTTCCGGTTCCGCTGCTGGACATGCGGCTGTTCCGCAACCGCGGCTTCAGCGGTGCCGTGCTCGCCGATCTGCTGACCGTGCTCGGCATGTCCGGGCTGGTCTTCTTCCTCTCGCAGTTCCTGCAACTGGTGCAGGGAAGGCGACCGTTCGAAGCGGGCCTCGCCGAACTGCCCGCCGCTGTCGGCGCGGTGGTGGCGGGCATGGTCGCGGGTGCGGCGGCCCGGCGCTTCTCGGTGCGGGCCGTGGTCTCGGGCGGTCTCGCCGCGGTGGGCCTGGCGCTCGCCGCCCTCACCCTGCTCGACGGGTCCACCGGCTACCCGCTCATCGGGACCGCCCTGCTGGTCGTGGGCGTCGGCGCGGGTTTCTCGTTCACCGTGACGGCGGACGTGATTCTCTCCAGCGTGCCCAAGGAGCAGGCGGGCGCCGCCTCCGCGGTCTCGGAGACGGCGTACGAACTCGGCGCCGCCCTCGGCATCGCCCTGCTCGGCTCGATCGTGACCGGTGTCTACCGCGACTTCACGGGCCCGACCGGCACCCCTGCCCAGGCGCACGAGTCACTGGGCGGGGCGGTCGAGGCAGCGGCGGGCCTGCCGTCCGACACGGCCCAGGCCCTGCTGTCGTCGGCGCGCGAGGCGTTCGTAGAGGGCCTGAGTCTGGCAACGGGCGCGGGCGCGGCGGTGCTCCTGGCCACAGCAGTGGCGGCGTGGTTCCTGCTACGCGGACAGAACCTGGAAGACGCGGGGTAAGGGGAGTGCCCCAAAGGGGCGCGGGGCTGTGACATTCTGCGGCTCCGCCGCGTGGGCGCGAGCAACCGCAGTCGACCTGCACTCGCCCAACGGGCAGGACCCCGATGGCGATGAGGCGCCCCCAGGCTCCCGCTACGCGGCCTTCGCCTTCGTGGCGTACATGTCCACGTACTCCTGCCCCGACAACCGCATGACCTCCGTCATCACGGAGTCGGTGACGGCCCGCAGCACATACCGGTCCCGGTCCATCCCCTCGTACCGGGAGAACTCCATCGCCTCACCGAAGCGCACCGTGACCTTGCTCGGCCGCGGCATCCCCGCACCGCCCGGCTGGATCTTGTCCGTGCCGATCATGGCGAACGGAACGACGGGCGCCCCGGTCATCAGCGTCAGCCGCGCGATGCCGGTGCGCCCGCGGTACAGACGGCCGTCGGGAGAACGCGTGCCCTCGGGGTAGATGCCGAAGACCTTGCCCTCCTCGAGGATGCGGCGGCCGGTCATCAGCGCCGCGACACCGCCCTTGCCACCGTCGCGGTCGACCGGGATCATGCCGACCCCGGTGAAGAACCAGGCCATCAGCCTGCCCTTGAGGCCCTTGCCGGTGACGTACTCGTCCTTGCCGATGAAGAAGACCTGACGGTCGCAGACGAGCGGCAGGATCATCGAGTCGATGAACGTCAGGTGGTTGCCGGCCAGAATGACCGGGCCGTCGCCCGGGATGTGCTCCGCGCCCTCCACCTGTGGGCGGAACATCAGGCGCATGATCGGTCCGAGCACTGCCTTGATGAGCGCGAAGCGGGACAACGGGCCCTCCGGTGTCAAGGGATGCGGTATGAGTCTGTGCAGGTGAGGACGATACTCGCGACACCCGGCGGATCGCACATCGGGTCACGCACCGGATACACGTCGTTGACGACTGTTTACCTGCGATGGCGTTCTGTTGCACGTTCGTCATCCACGGGGCCGGTGTGACGAACATCGCGCCCAGCGGGTGACGGGGCGTCATTTCGGGTATCCCGATCGCCGTCACCCATGCATCCAGTAGGACGGTGCACGTCCGTCGTGCGTTCCCGTGTACGTCTCCCAACCGTCACCCGTACGCACCTACGATCGAGCCGCTTCGACAGGCGTGGCGGGAGGGAACCCATGGGGACGCAGGAGTCGTACGAGCAGGTTCGGGGAACGGGTCGTCGGGCGTTGCTCGGGGCCGCGGTGCTCGGCGCGGGCGGAGCGGTCCTCGGACTGCCCGGCGCCGCGAGAGCGGACGCACAGCACGGGGGCGGCCTCAAGAGCCTGCCGGTGCCGACGATCGTCGGACACCGCGGGGCCAGCGGCTACCGGCCGGAGCACACCTTCGGCTCCTACAACCTCGCCCTCGACCTGGGCGCCGACATCGTGGAGGCCGGTGACCTGGTCCCCACCAAGGACGGCCACCTCGTGTGCCGGCACGAGCCGGAGATCGGCGGCACCACCGACGTCGCCGACCACCCCGAGTTCGCCGACCGCAAGAAGACCAAGGTCCTGGACGGCGTCTCCACCACCGGCTGGTTCACCGAGGACTTCACGCTCGCCGAGCTGAAGACGCTGCGCGCGATCGAGCGCATCCCCGCCATCCGCCAGCACAACACCATCTACAACGGCCGCTGGGAGATCCCCACCTTCGAAGAGGTGCTCCGCTGGCAGGACGAGCAGACCCGCAAGCGCGGCAAGCAGGTGTGGATCTACCCCGAGACCAAGCACCCCACCTACTTCCGCAAGCAGGGCCTCGACATGGAGCAGCTGCTCTCGACGGCTCTGCGCAAGCACGGCAAGGACAGGAAGAACTCGCCGGTCATCATCCAGTCCTTCGAGCCGAGCAGCATCCAGAAGCTGAACAAGCTCGTCGACAACCCGCTCGTCGTGCTTCTGTCCGGCGCGAACACCCGCCCCTGGGACTTCGTGGAGGCGGGCGACCCGCGCACGGTCGCCGACCTCATCACCCCGAAGGGCCTCAAGGAGATCGCGTCGTACGCACAGGGCCTAGGCCCGACCCTCGACCTGGTCATCCCGAAGGACGCGAACGGCAACCTCACCGCGCCGTCGACGCTCGTCGCCGACGCGCACGCCGCGGGCCTGATCCTGCACCCGTACACGATGCGCGACGAGAACAACTTCCTGCCCACGAACTTCAAGAAGGGGACCGACCCGAACGCGTACGGGGACGTCTTCGGCGCCTTCAAGACGTACTTCGCCACGGGTATCGACGGTGTCTTCACCGACAACGCCGACACGGGCGTGCTCGCCCGCGAGGACTTCCTGCGCGGATGATGCGTCAATGCATGAGGCTTGATCCCCGGTTGGGGTGAATTACGGCCGCTCCGGCAACCCGTTGCCGGAGCGGCCGCGTCTCGCCGCACGTGACCCACGAGATGCTCAGGGCCCTGCGGCCCCTGCTCACCGCCGAGGCCTCGGCCGAGGCGTATGCGTGCGGGATGGAGCCGAACGACCTGGAACAGGCGGTCTGGCTGCGGCTCCTGGAGCGGCTGGAGGTGGACGGGCCGCCCGTCGACCCGCAGGGATGGCTGCGTCGGGTCGTCCGCTCAGAGGCGCGCCGAGGCCGTCGCACCGCCCGTCTCGAACTGCCGTACGGGTGCGAGCCCGCGGACGACAGGAGGCCGGACCCCGAACAACAGGCGCTCACGGCGGCCCGCCGCCGGGCCCTGCACGCGGCCGTACGCCGTCTTCCCGGCCGCTGCCCCCGCCTCATGGCGGCGCTGCTCTCCCCGCAGGACCTGACGTATCGGGAAATCGCAGGGGAGTTGGGTATCTCACAGGGCAGTCTTGGACCGGAACGCTCCAAATGCCTGGGATGTCTTCGTCGATTGCTGGCGGCGGAGGTTGCGGCCCGCGAACCGCGGGGATAGGAGTGAGGGACGACCGGTGATCAGGTGAGCGGGAGGCGTGCGCACATGGGCATGAGCGTGACCATCTCTGTGGCGACGGAGCAGGACGCCGAGCAGATCTTCAGGCTGCAGTACCTGTGCTTCCAGAGCGAGGCGGCACTGTACGGCAACTACCGCATCGACCCGCTCGTCCAGACTCTCGACTCGGTCCGCGAGGAGGTCGCCTCGGACTGCGTCTTCGTGGCCCGGCTGGGCGACGAGGTGGTCGGTTCGGTGCGCGGCAGCGTGACCGAGGACGGCGCGGCGTCCATCGGCAAGCTCTGTGTGCACCCTCGGCTCCAGGGACATGGCATCGGCGCCCGGCTGCTGCGCGCGGCCGAGGCGGCGCTGGTGGAGGAGCGCGGCGCGAAGAAGTTCCGCCTCAGCGCGGGCCACCGCAGCGAGGGCAACCTCCGCCTGTACCGCCGCGTCGGCTACGAGGCGGTGGGCACGTCCCAGGGCAACGACGGCGTACCGATGATCGTCCTGGAGAAACCGGCGGGGCAGTACGCGGCGACGGCCTAGGCCTGAGCGGGGCCCTGGTTCGTCCGTGCCTTGCGGAGCCAGTACATCGCCGACAGCGGCAGCAGGACGGGGATGAAGATGTACCCCATGCCATAGTCGGACCAGACCGTCGCGTCCGGGAAGGCGGACGGCTCGACCAGGGTCCAGGTGCCGACCGTCAGTACGCCCGCGAGCTCGGCGGCGCAGCACACCAGCGCCGCCCTGCGGGCCGTCTCGCCGCCGCGGACCAGGGAGTACGTGATGAAGCCGTAGACGACCCCGGCGACCGCGGAAAGGGAGTACGCCAGCGGGGCCTTGTCGAACTGCGTCGAGATCTGTACGACCGAGCGCGACACCGCACCGACCACCATCACGCCGTACAGCCATACCAGCAGCATGCCGGGCCCGCTGATCAGCCGCGTCGTCGCCGGCTTCTCCTCCGTGGCCGTCATCTCAGCCTCCCCAGATGTCAAAGAGCCGCACCTCGAGCACGGCGAGGACCACACCGCCGGCCGCGACCGTAACCGAACCCCAGCGTGTGCGCTCCGCCAGCGACATGAAGCCCGCCGCCGGGATGCATGCGAAGGCGCCCAGCAGATACGCCACAAAGATCGTCGTGCCCTGTTCCGGCTTCTCGCCGCGCGCCAGCTGGACGATGCCGACGACCAGCTGGACCAAGGACAGCAGCGTCACCACGGCCATGCCGATGAAGTGCCAGTCCTTCGTGGGCTGATCACGGTAGGCCGCCCAGCCGCACCATGCGGCGAGCAGCAGCGCGGCGACACCGGTCGCCGGTGTCAGGGCATCAAGCATGCCGTGACCCTATTACGGGCCAAAAGACCCGAGGCGCTCGCCCCCGTGCAGCGCTCATCCCATCCTCATCGTGGTCCACGACCGTCCGCTATTCGGACGGCCGGACAGGTCCCGGCTGTACGTCTGCTTTACTTCATCCCATGACCACGACGAGCAGCCGCACCCTTGCGACCGAGGCGACCATGACGCCCGGTGCTCGTTGTATGTGTCGAATGTGCGCCTTCTAGAGGGCCCTTGCACCACCCTGAGCCTCGCGCCCCGAAGCGAGACGCCGTGGCATGTCCGTACGTGGTACCGCGTAGCTGACTGAGCCACCCCCACTGCCTCAACGGCGTGGGGGACCCCATCGCGCACACGTTCTCCCCGGTTCGTTCGCCTTCGCGAGAACCGTGCCGCGTTCCCGACCGAATGCACATGTGCCCGGGCACACCCACGCCCGCGCACTCGACAGTGACGGAAACCCCAGTGATCACCACATCGGGCCTGACGAAGATTTACCCGGCCGACCGCTCACGCGGCCGCGAGGTCACCGCCCTCGACGGCGTCGATCTGCACGTCCGCGAAGGCGAGGTGTACGGCGTCATCGGCCAGTCCGGCGCCGGCAAGTCCTCGCTCATCCGCTGCGTCAATCTCCTGGAGCGCCCCACCTCCGGCACGGTCACCGTGGCCGGACAGGACCTCACTGCGCTCGCGGGCCGAGGACCGCGCGCCGGCCGGGAACTGCGGCAGGCGCGCAGCCGTATCGGCATGGTCTTCCAGCACTTCAACCTGCTGTCCTCGCGGACCGTCCAGGACAACGTCGAGCTGCCCCTGGAGATCCTCGGCAAGTCCGGGAAGGAACGTTCCCGCAAGGCCCTCGAACTCCTCGACCTCGTCGGCCTCGCCGACAAGGCCAAGGCCTACCCGGCCCAGCTCTCCGGCGGCCAGAAGCAGCGTGTAGGCATCGCCCGCGCACTCGCCGGCGACCCCAAGGTGCTGCTCTCCGACGAGGCGACCAGTGCCCTCGACCCGGAGACCACCCGCTCCATCCTCCAGCTGCTGCGCGACCTCAACCGCCGGTTGGGCCTGACCGTCCTGCTCATCACCCATGAGATGGACGTCGTCAAGAGCATCTGCGACTCGGCCGCCCTCATGGAGAAGGGCCGCATCGTCGAGTCCGGCACGGTCGGCGAACTGCTCGCCACCCCTGGCTCCGAACTGGCCGCCGCGCTCTTCCCGGTCAGCGGCGACGCGTCCGGCGACGACCGCACCGTCGTCGACGTCACCTTCCACGGCGACGCCGCCACCCAGCCCGTCATCTCGCAGCTCTCGCGCACGTACAACATCGACATCTCGATCCTCGGCGCCGCGATGGACACCGTCGGCGGCAAGCAGATCGGCCGGATGCGCATCGAACTGCCCGGTCCCTACGAGGAGAACGTCGTGCCGATCGGCTTCCTGCGTGAAAAGGGCCTGCAGATCGACCTCGTCGAAAAGGCGGCCCAGGAGCCCGCGCCGGTGAAGGAAGGTGCCAAGTGACCTGGACCGACTATTCGGCGATGCAGCCCCTGCTGTCCCAGGCGTGTTGGGACACCCTCTACATGGTCGGGTGGTCCACCCTGATCGCGATCGTCGGCGGCCTGCCGCTCGGCATCCTGCTCGTACTGACCGACCGCGGCGGACTGCTCCAGAACGTGGTAGCCAACAAGGTCATCGGACAGGTCGTGAACGTCGCCCGCTCGATGCCGTTCATCATCCTGATGGTCGCGCTGATGAGCTTCACGCGCACGGTCACCGGGACGACGATCGGCCGTGAGGCCGCCATCGTGCCGCTCGCCATCGGCGCGATCCCCTTCTTCGCCCGCCTTGTCGAGACGGCCGTCCGCGAAGTGGACGGCGGGCTCGTCGAGGCCGTGCAGGCGATGGGCGGCAACACCTGGACCGTTGTGCGCAAGGTCCTCGTACCGGAGGCTCTGCCCTCGCTGATCTCCTCCGCCACCACCACGGTCGTCGCCCTCATCGGCTACTCCGCGATGGCGGGCACGGTCGGCGCCGGCGGCCTCGGCGACATCGCCATCCGCTACGGATACCAGCGCTTCGAGACCCAGATGATGTGGATCACGGTGGCGATCCTCGCCGTCGTCATCTCGCTCATTCAGCTCGCGGGCGACTATGCGGCCCGCGCACTGCACCGCCGCGGCGGCCGCTCGTCCGCCGCCCCCCGGCTGCGGCTGCTGAAGGACCAGGCGCCCGCCGGACCGGCTCCCGCCGCCGAGACCGCCACGGCCGACGTGAGCAAAGCCGCCTGAGACCGCGCCCCTGGCCTCCCCCCTCGTCCCCCCTGTTTTTCCCCGTTAACCCATGACGGGGTCGCACCACCCATAAGGAAAGGCACTTTTCGTGCGTTACACCGCCAAGATCACCACCGCCGTCCTCGCCGCCGGAGCCCTCACCTTCGGGATCACCGCCTGCGGCTCCGGCAAGAGTTCCTCCGCCTCCTCCGACTACAGCGGCCCGCTGGTCGTCGCCGCGAGCCCCACCCCGCACGCCGAGATCCTCGACTTCGTCAAGCAGAACCTGGCGAAGAAGGCGGGCCTCGACCTGGAGGTCAAGGAGTTCACCGACTACGTCACGCCGAACACGGCGACCGAGGACGGCTCCGTCGGTGCCAACTACTTCCAGAACCAGCCGTACCTCGACGACTTCAACAAGAAGCAGGGCACCCATATCGTGCCCGTCGTCACGGTGCACCTGGAGCCGCTCGGCCTCTACTCCCACAAGATCAAGAAGGCCGACGAGCTGAAGAGCGGTGCGACCGTCGCCATCCCGAACGACACGGTCAACGAGGCGCGGGCGCTCAAGCTGCTCGACGCCAACGGGCTCATCACGCTCAAGAGCGGCGTGGGCAGTGAGGCGACCCCCCAGGACATCGCCAAGAACCCGAAGAACCTCAAGTTCAAGGAGCTGGAGGCGGCCCAGACCCCGCGCTCCCTCGACGATGTGGACGCCGCGGTGATCAACGGCAACTACGCCATCTCCTCGGGCCTCAAGCCGGCCAAGGACGCCGTCGTCCTGGAGTCCGCCAAGGACAACCCGTACGGCAACTTCCTCGCGGTGAAGAAGGGCAACGAGAAGGACCCGAGGGTGAAGAAGCTCGCCGAGCTCCTCACCTCGCCCGCGGTGAAGAAGTTCATCGAGGACAAGTACGCCGGATCGGTCATCCCCTCCTTCTGACGGCGCGTACACCCCGTATCACCACGCACCGGGTCCGCTCCCTCACCGGGTGTGGACCCCGTCGTGCCATTCGGTGCTTCCATGTTGCATGCTGGGCAGTTCAGCAGGCCTTGAAGGTTTCCGAACGTTACGGAGCGGCGCAATGACGAGCACCTTCCCCAACGTCTCCATCAGCACGGAGCGGTTGGTACTGCGCCCTCTCGACGAGGACGACATCCCCGCGCTCGCCGAAATGATGAACGACGAGCTGGTCGGTGCCTGGACCGACGTGCCCCAGCCGTTCACCCAGGAGGGCGCCCGCACCTGGATCACCGAGTACGCGCCCGCCGAACGCGCCGCGGGCCGCGGCCTCGATCTGGCCGTCACCGAGTTCCTCACCCAGCGGCTGGTGGGCGTCATCCAGCTCGGCAGGACCAACTGGCAGGTCCGGTCCACCGAACTGTCCTACGTCATCGCCTCCTGGGCGCGCGGCGAGGGCTACGCCTCCGAGGCGGCGCTCGCCACCGCCCAGTGGCTCCTCGGGGACCAGAAGTTCGAGCGGATCGAACTGCGCACGGCGGCCGACAACACCGCCTCCCAGCAGGTCGCGCAGAAGATCGGCTGCATCAGCGAGGGCGTCCTGCGCAACGCCTGCATAGCGCACGTCCGCGCCGAGGACGGTACCTGGACCGACGTGCGGACCGACTTCATCGTGTGGAGCCTGCTGCCGGAGGATCTCGACGGAGTCAGCGAGGAGCTGGCCGACACCGGTGGTTTCACGTCGTTCTCGAACTGGAACTGACAGCGAGGGACCGCTCCCACCGGTGGAGGCCCGGGCGGGTGCCACCCGGCCGAACCAGGTACTCTCACGGAGCCCGCCGTATGGGCTGTCCCTGACGACCTGCGCAAACATCCTGGAGACTGACGACGATGGCCGACCGGGTCACGGTGATCGGCTGGGACGGCTCGCCGCTGACCGCCGCGGCGCGCTCCGCCCTCGGGGCCGCCACGCTCGTCGCCGGCGCGGCCCACCACCTCGCGCTCCCCGAGGTGCCGGTGACGGCCGAGCGCATCCGCCTCGGCAGCGTCGCCCTCGCCGCCCGCCGTATCGCTGCACACCGCGGCACCGCCGTCGTCCTCGCGGACGGCGACCCGGGCTTCTTCGGCGTCGTACGCACCCTGCGCGCCCCGGAGTTCGGCCTGGAGGTCGAAGTCGTCCCCGCCGTCTCCTCGGTGGCCGCCGCCTTCGCGCGCGCCGGGATGCCCTGGGATGACGCACAGGTGGTGGTCGCACATCGCCGCACCCTGCGACGTGCGGTGAATGTATGTCGAGCCCACACCAAAGTCGCGGTTCTCACCTCACCCGGCGCCGGGCCCGCGGAGCTCGGTCTGCTCCTCGACGGGGTCCACCGCACCTTCGTCATCTGTGAGGAACTCGGCACCGAACGCGAACAGGTCACCGTCGTCACCTCCGACAAGGCCGCCGACCACACCTGGCGCGACCCCAATGTCGTCATCGTCATCGGCGGACCCGTGACCGCGGCCGACGGCGGCGGCTGGACCGCCGGCCGCGACCCGGGTACGGGACCGCGCGGCTGGGCACTGCCCGCCGAGGCATACGGCGGAGGACTCGGCGAAGGCGAAACAGATCTGCTGCGTGCCGCCCAACTCGCCCGCCTGGGACCGCGGGTGGGTGACCTCGTGTGGGACATCGGCATCGGAAGCGGCGCCTTCGCCGTGGAGGCCGCCCGCTGCGGGGCCGCCGTCATCGCCGTCGACCGCGACCCGGACGCCTGCGGCCGTACGGCGGTCACCGCCCGCCGGTTCGGGGTTCAGCTGCAGGTCGTGCACGGCACCGCCCCGCACATCCTGGAAAACCTGCCCGAACCGGACGTCGTGCGCGTCGGGGGCGGGGGAGCGGCGGTCGTCTCGGCCGTCGCCGACCGACGCCCGCAGTGCATCGTCACGCACGCCGCGACCCGCGACGCGGCCGAACTCGTCGGCAGAGACCTCACGGAGCACGGCTACGACGTCGAGTGCGCCCTGCTGCAGTCTGTCGAGCTCGACACGCGGGCCTGGACGGAGAAGGAACGGAGTGTCGCGTTCCTGCTCAGCGGCCGATTGCCCGAACGCTCCCCGTGATCCGGTTGTCGTACCGGCGCGGTAGGCTGACCGACCGTTGTACCGCACTTGGGTGATCCGGCACTTCGTCAGTCAATGTCCGGAAAGCGCACACCTTTTGGGGTGGATGTGGTACGGCGGGACCGGAGGGCGCGCAACGTGGCGCAGTCCACAGCGGGCCGTCGCGGATCATGCTGTCGCGACGGCGGGACGACCGGGACAATGCCGTTCAATGGCTTTGTCGTCATTGTTGGCGGGTCGTTCGTGCCGCTGGGCACGCACGCTCGTTCTTCACTGCGGGCGGTCGGCGCGCCGTTCCGGGCGAGCTGGGCGTAGAAGCACTAACCGATGGGCGAGGGATACGCATGACCGACACCGGCCAGGTCCCGGGCGAGGGGCTGCCGGAGAACGCAGGCATGGTGGAGCAGCCGGGCGTCCTCGCGCCGGGCGCGTACACCTACCTCGACCACTCCGACACCACAGCCGAGGACGACGACCTGCTTCTGATGCCCGGCCAGCAGGGCGCGTGGGGCAACGAGATGACCCAGTCGGCCTCGGCTCCGGCGCCGTTCCTCCACGAGCCCGGCCCGCACGAGACGGCCGGCCGGGACAGCGGCTCCATCGATGTCGGCGCGGTCCGTACGCCGCCCATGGCGCCCTCGCCGCAGCAGACTCCGCGCCGTCCGCTGCACCTGGGCCCGCCCACCCCGGACACCTCCGGCAGCCCGGTGCGTTCGCTCTCCGACCGTGGTCCGGCGGACGCCCCGATGCGCCCCTCGGGGCCGCCGACGACCGGCCCCGAGTACCTCGATGTGCCGCACCTCGGGGACAACTCCCCGCAGGGGGCGGTGCCGTGGGGCGCCCCGCCGCAGACGCAGACCGTGCCGCCGGTGGGCCCCGAGGGGACGGCTGCAGAAACGGTCGTCCCGGAGCAGCTGCCGATGTCCGAGCCGGTGACGGCGGCGGAGGCGGTCCCGGTACCGGTCGTCCCCGAGGCCGCCCCCGTGGTCCCGGAGGGCCTCGAGCCGCTCCAGGAGTACGCGATTCCGGCGGCTCCCGAGGCGTTTCAGGCCACCGCAGCGCCGGTCGGTTCCGAACCGCCGCAGCCGCAGGACGTGCCGCAGGAGATCCCGGGCGCGCCGACGGCCTCGCACCGGGTTCCGGAGGCCACGCACGTCGTACCGGCACCCGACCGTGCGCCCGAGGGGTCGTCGGCCGCAGAGGCCGGGCAGGGCCAGCACGGTTCGCCCGTCCCTGCCACCCCGCAGGCGCCCGAAGCCGCACCGGCGCAGGCAGAGTCTTCGGCGCCGGTCGCCCCGCAGGCTCCGGACGCCGCGCCCGCGCCCGGGGTGACCGCCGCCGTGGATGACACGCCGGACACGCAGTTCACGGACGCCGCGCCCTTCACGGCCGTGCCGCACGCCCCGCAGCCGACGGGCGACATGGCGCACGCCGGCCCGGTCGAGCCCGCGGCCGACGCGGAGGCACCCCAGCAGGCCGCCGAAGCCCTCGCCCCCGCGTCCACCGGCCTCACGGTTCAGCCCCCGCAGGTCCCCGAGCCCGGTGCGCCCGCCCCTGCCCAGCACGCCCAGGACCCGGCTCAGCATGCCCAGGACCCGGTCCAGGCCATGACCCCCGTACCGGATCAGCAGACGCCCCGGTCCGCCGAGCAGGCCGCTCACATCGTGGACGCCCCGGCTCAGGAACTGGACAACGCGGCTGAGGTCGTGGAGCCCGCGCCGCAACCGGCCGCGGAGGAGGCCGAGCAGGCGCAGTCCGCCGTCGCCGAGCCCGTCCAGGCCGTGCCGGTGGGAGTCGCCGCCCAGGCGGTGCCGCTCGAGGCGTCCGCCGGCCTGACACACGGGGAGCAGCCCGCGAACGGTGAGCCGGCCGGTGGGTCCGGCGCGCCCCTGGACTCCCGGGCGGACCAGTCCTTCGGCCAGTTCGTGCCCGTGGAGGGCATCGTGCCGACCACCCCGCACCTGGCGCCCACCCCGCCGCACGCCCTGAGCGTGCCGCCCCTGCCCCCGCAGGAGCAGCCCGCCGCCGAGGAACCCGCTCCGGCAGCCGCCGAACAGGAGGAGCAGGCGGTCGCCGCAGAGGCGACGGAGGAGCCCGTCGCCACCGTTCCCGCTCCCCGCGAGGGCGAGGCACCCGCTCCGGAGCC
Organism: Streptomyces sp. NPDC001634; assembly: GCF_040298185.1. NCBI lineage: Bacteria > Bacillati > Actinomycetota > Actinomycetes > Kitasatosporales > Streptomycetaceae > Streptomyces > Streptomyces sp. NPDC001634. Next base: position 124,451 of record NZ_JBEOZU010000021.1, read on the forward strand.
GCGCGACGCGGATCCGGAGCCCGTAGTCGCACAACAGGCGGAGGACCTGGACACCCGGGCCGCCGACCAGGAAGAGAGCAAGGCCGCAGTGGAAGAAGTACGACAGTCCACCGGCCCGGCTGCGCCCGGTTACGACGACGCCGAGCGCGAGACGGTCCTTCGTGTGATGCGCGAGCGCCGCGACATCCGCAACGGCTTCCGCAGCGACCCGATCCCGCACGAAGTGCTGCTGCGCGTCCTGGAGGCCGCCCACACCGCGCCCTCCGTCGGCCATTCCCAGCCGTGGGACTTCGTCGTCATCCGCTCGGCCGAGACGCGCCGCACGATGCACGAACTGGCCCAGCGTCAGCGCGAGGCCTACGCCAAGTCGCTGCCCAAGGGCCGTGCGAAGCAGTTCAAGGAACTGAAGATCGAGGCCATTCTCGACACCCCGGTGAACATCGTGGTCACCGCCGACCCGACCCGCGGCGGCCGCCACACCCTCGGCCGGCACACCCAGCCGCAGATGGCCCCGTATTCCTCCGCGCTCGCCGTCGAGAACCTGTGGCTCGCCGCCCGCGCCGAGGGCCTCGGCGTCGGCTGGGTCAGCTTCTTCGACGAGCGCGAGATGGTGCGCGCCCTCGGCCTGCCCGAGCACCTGGAGGTCGTCGCCTACCTCTGCGTGGGCTACGTCGACGAGTTCCCGGAGGAGCCCGAGCTGATGCAGGCGGGCTGGTCCAAGCGCCGCCCGCTGTCCTGGGTCGTCCACGAGGAGACGTACGGCCGTCGCGCGCTGCCCGGCGAGGAGCCGCACGACCTGCTCGCCGAGACCGTGGCGGGCATCCGCCCGCTCGACGCCAAGGCGCTCGGCGAGGCCTGGGAGCGGCAGAAGCGCATGACCAAGCCCGCGGGCGCGCTCGGCATGCTGGAGATCATCTCCGCGCAGCTGTCCGGCCTGTCCCGGCAGTGCCCGCCGCCGATCCCGGAGCCCGCGGCTGTCGCGATCTTCGCCGGGGACCACGGGGTGCACGCCCAGGGAGTCACCCCCTGGCCCCAGGAGGTGACCGGCCAGATGGTCGCCAACTTCCTCGGCGGCGGCGCGGTCTGCAACGCCTTCGCCAACCAGGTGGGCGCCGAGGTCTGCGTCGTCGACGTGGGTGTGGCCGCCGACCTGCCCGCGACCCCCGGCCTGCTGCCGCGCAAGGTGCGCGCGGGCACGGCGGACATGACGACCGGCCCCGCGCTCACCCGCGAGGAGGTCAAGCAGGCGATCGAGGTCGGCATCGAGACGGCCCGCGACCTCGTGGCGGCGGGCAACAGAGCGCTCCTCACCGGCGAGATGGGCATCGCGAACACGACGGCCTCGGCTGCCCTGATCGCGGTCTTCACGGACACCGACCCGTCCGAGGTGACGGGCCGCGGCACCGGCATCAACGACGAGACGCTGGCCCGCAAGACCGAGGTCGTCCGCCGCGCCATCGAACTCCACAAGCCGGACCCGGCCGACCCGATCGGTGTCCTGGCGGCGTTCGGCGGTCTGGAACACGCGGCGATGGTGGGCCTGCTGCTCGGCGGCGCGTCCCTGCGTACGCCGGTGATCCTGGACGGCGTCAGCGCGGGCGCCGCCGCCCTGGTGGCCCGCGCGATCGCCCCCGAGGCCCTTGCCGCGTGCATCGCGGGCCACCGCAGCGCCGAGCCGGGCCATGTGGCCGCCCTCAACAAGCTGGGTCTGCGCCCCCTGGTCGACCTGGACCTCCGCCTGGGTGAGGGCACGGGCGCGCTGCTCGCCCTGCCGCTCGTCCAGAGCGCCGCGCGGGCGATGCACGAGGTGGCGACGTTCGACTCGGCGGGCGTCACCGAGAAGTAGGCCCGAGGCGGGGGTCGGGGTACGCGCTCCTGCGTGCCCCCGACCCCGCCGTACGCTGACCCCATATCTAAAATGCGCACGTCAGGGATGCTCCAGAGCCGTAGCGCCCATTCGTATCGCCAGGACGAGGAGCCGCACCTCACATGGCCGAACACCCCGCCTACCCCGTAGGCCTCCGTCTCTCCGGCCGTCGCGTGGTCGTCCTCGGCGGCGGCCAGGTCGCCCAGCGCCGCCTTCCGGCGCTCATCGCAGCCGGGGCGGACATCGTCCTCGTGTCCCCGGAAGCGACACCCTCCGTCGAAGCCATGGCGGACGCCGGGGAGATCACCTGGAAGAAGCGTGCGTACGACGACGGCGACCTCGCGGACGCCTGGTACGCCCTGATCGCCACCAGCGACGTCGAGGCCAACACCGCCGCCTCCGCGGAAGCCGAGCGCCACCGTGTGTGGTGCGTCCGCTCCGACGACGCCGACGCGGCCACCGCCTGGACTCCCGCGACCGGTCACAGCGAGGGCGTCACGGTCGCCGTCCTCACCACGGAGGCCAAGGGCCGCGACCCCCGCCACACCGCCGCCATCCGCGACGCCGTGGTCGAGGGCCTGCGCGACGGCACGCTCGTCGCGCCGCACCACCGCACCCGCACCCCCGGTGTCGCGCTGGTCGGCGGCGGCCCCGGCGACCCGGATCTGATCACGGTCCGCGGCCGCCGCCTGCTTGCCGAGGCCGACGTGGTCATCGCCGACCGACTCGGCCCCCGCGACCTGCTCGCCGAACTCCCGCCGCACGTCGAGGTGATCGACGCGGCGAAGATCCCGTACGGCCGCTTCATGGCCCAGGAGGCCATCAACAACGCGCTGATCGAGCACGCCAAGCAGGGCAAGTCGGTGGTGCGACTCAAGGGCGGCGACCCCTTCGTCTTCGGCCGTGGCATGGAGGAGGTCCAGGCCCTCGCCGAGGCGGGTATCCCGTGTACGGTCGTTCCGGGCATCTCCAGTTCGATCTCGGTGCCGGGAGCGGCCGGCATCCCCGTCACCCACCGCGGTGTCGCACACGAGTTCACGGTGGTCAGCGGCCATGTCGCCCCCGACGACGAACGCTCGCTGGTCGACTGGCCGTCGCTGGCGAAGCTGACCGGCACGCTGGTGATCCTCATGGGCGTCGACAAGATCGGGAAGATCGCCGAGACGCTGGTCGCCCACGGCAAGGCGCCCGACACCCCCGTCGCCCTGGTCCAGGAGGGCACGACGGCCGCCCAGCGCCGCGTCGACGCGACCCTGGCGACGGTCGCCGAGACCGTACGGGTCGAGGACGTGAAGCCCCCGGCGGTCATCGTCATCGGCAAGGTCGTCAACGTCGGGTAAACGGACGACCGAGTAACCCGGGGTAACACAAACCCGTTCCAGCCGTTGGCACCGCTCCCAGGACAAGGCAGTATCACCCTGTGGCCGATCTCATCACCGTTGAGGACCCCGACGACCCGCGCCTGCGCGACTACACGGGCCTGACCGACGTGGAGCTGCGCCGCAAGCGCGAACCCGCCGAGGGCCTGTTCATCGCAGAGGGCGAGAAGGTCATCAGACGGGCCAAGGACGCCGGTTACGAGATGCGCTCCATGCTGCTGTCCGCCAAGTGGGTCGACGTCATGCGGGACGTCATCGACGAACTCCCGGCCCCGGTGTACGCGGTCAGCCCGGAACTCGCCGAGCAGGTCACCGGCTACCACGTGCACCGCGGCGCGCTCGCCTCCATGCAGCGCAAGCCGTTGCCGACGGCGGACGAGCTCCTGGCGACCGCCCGCCGGGTCGTGATCATGGAATCCGTCAACGACCACACCAACATCGGCGCGGTGTCGCCTTTGGGTCCCCAGAAAGGTGCGGTTCAGCGCGTCGCCGTCTTCGAGGACATAGTTGATCACGCGAATCTGGGGGCTGCCTTCCGCAACGCGGCTGCTCTGGGCGTGGACGCCGTCTTCCTCACGCCACGCTGCGCCGACCCCCTCTACCGGCGGGCTGTGAAGGTGTCGATGGGCGCTGTCTTCCACGTCCCCTGGACCCGGCTGACCTCTTGGCCGAAGGACGTGGAGCTGTTCCGTCAGCACGGCTTCGTGACGGCTGCCTTGTGTCTCTCCGAGAAGTCGATCACGATTGACGAACTGGCCGCCCGCCGGTACGAGAAGTTGGTCCTGATGCTCGGTACCGAGGGGGAGGGACTGACGACCGGCGCCCTACGCGCGGCCGATGAATGGGTCCGGATCCCCATGGCCGCAGGGGTGGACTCCCTCAACGTCGCCGCAGCCTCCGCTGTGGCCTTCTACGCGACGAGACTCCGGTAAGCCCCGACGCTGCGACCCACCCGGCCGCCAGGACGCCGCAGGGGCGTCCCCGGTGAGCCGGATTTCGCCGCAAGCCGATCTCGCCGACGCGCAGGCCCGCAACGCGCGCCTGGCCGGACGCATTCAGCGACTGGAGCGCAGACTCTCCGTGGCACTGGGCGAACAGGTCTGGTGCGCGTCGGCCCCTGAAGCCCCCGCTGACATCGAGGAACTCCAGCGCACGATTACCGGACCGGAACAGCGCAACTTCGATCTCTCCGCTCGGGTGGAAGAACGCGATGGCGAACTCGCCGCCGCGCGAGCCGCCAACCGGGAGCTGACCAGAGCCCAGAATCAGCGTCCCTGATGGCTGGCCGGGGCGACTCGCTTGTTGCTGATGCCGGGGGCGGACCGCACGCTGCTGCCAGAGCGTCGCGACGCAATGAGTTCGTGGATTCGGGGCTTGCCTGATCGGGATGCGAGCCCCCAGCCGCCACGTCAGGATGCACCCTCTGCGGATATACACTCAGAGTATATCTCTGGTGTATGGTCCTCCCATGAGTGTTCCTCTCACCCTGTTGGGGCTGTTGGAGCGGGAGCCGAGCCACGGCTACGACCTCAAGCGTGACTACGACGCGTTCTTCGGCCGGGGCAAGCCGCTGCCGTACGGGCAGGTCTATACGACTCTTGGCCGGTTGGCGCGGGACGGGAAGGTGGTGGCCGGCGAGGCTGAGCCCGGGGACGGCCCCGAGCGCAAGCGCTACGTGATCACCGAGGCGGGGGCGACGGAGTTCGAGACCTGGCTCACCGAGCCGGTGGCCCCCGAGCCCAATCTGCAGACCGTGCTGTTCACCAAAGTCGTGCTGGCCCTGATGCTCGGCCGCGACGCCCAGCAGTACCTCGACACTCAGCGGGCCGCCCACCTGCAGCGGATGCACGAGCTGACCCAGCTGCGCCGCACCGGCACGCTCGTCGACGCCCTGCTCGCCGACCACGGCCTGTTCCACCTGGAGGCCGACCTGCACTGGATCGAGCTGACCGCGGCCCGGATGGATGCGCTCGCCGAGGCGGTGCGCGCATGACCGCCCTCATCGAGGCCCGCGACCTCACCCTCTCCTTCGGCGAGACCCCTGCCCTGCGCGGTGCCGACCTGGCTGTCGAGGCCGGCGAAGTGTTCGCCGTGATGGGCCCGAGCGGCTCGGGCAAGTCCACCCTGCTGCACTGCCTGGCCGGCATCCTCACCCCCGACTCGGGTGAGGTGCACTTCGACGGACGCCGCATCGACACCATGAACGAGGCGGACCGCAGCGCGCTGCGCCGCGACACCTTCGGGTTCGTCTTCCAGTTCGGCCAGCTCGTTCCCGAGTTGACCGCCGAGGAGAACGTCGCCCTGCCGCTGCTGTTCTCCGGCGTGCGCCGGGCGGCCGCGCTCGCCGAGGCCCGGCCCTGGTTCGCCCGGCTGGGCCTGGACGGCCTGGAGCGGCGCCGCTCCGGGGAGTTGTCGGGCGGTCAGGCGCAGCGGGTGGCGCTGGCCCGCGGCCTGGTGGCCCGGCCCAAGGTGCTGTTCGCCGACGAGCCGACCGGGGCGCTGGACTCCCTGACCGGCGAGCAGGTGATGGAGCTGATGGTGGACGCGGCCCACGAGGAGGGCACCACCGTCGTCCTGGTGACTCACGAGCCCCGGGTCGCCGCGTACGCCGACCAGAAAGCAATGGTCCGGGACGGCAAGTCCAGCCTGCTCACGACCGGACGGATAGCCTCATGATCGCCTTTGCCCTCCGCCTGGCGGTCAGTGGCGGCCGGGAGGCGATCGCCCGCCTGGTCATGATCGCCGCCGCGGTGGCCATCGGGGTCGGGCTGCTGCTGTCGACCTTCGCCAGCATGAACGCCGTCGACCGGACGAACCAACGCCAGGTGTGGCTCGACACCGGCGCCGCGAGCCGTACCGAGCAGCCGTCGGTGGCCCCGCTGTGGTGGCGGCCGCACAGCGACTACTACGACGGCAAATCCCTCACCGAGGTCGATGTCGCCGCGACCGGCCCGACCTCTCCCGTCCCGCCCGGCCTGACGCACCTGCCGGCGCCCGGCGAGTACTACGCCTCTCCCGCGCTGGCCAAACTGATCCGCGACACCCCGGCCGACCAGCTGGGCGACCGCTTCCCGGGCCGGCTCGCCGACACGATAGGCGACGCCGCTCTGCCCTCCCCGGACTCGCTGATCGCCGTCATCGGCCGTACCCCGGCGCAGATCAAGGGTGCAACAGGGGCGAGAGAGGTCACCACCATGGCCCGTACCCGGCCGCTTTCCTGCGACAACCAGTGCTGGGACAACGCCGTGCGCGGTGACGCCATGACGCTCATCTACTCCGTGGTGGCCGGCGCGCTGATCTTCCCGGTGCTGATCTTCATCGGCACCGCGACGCGTCTGTCCGCCGCCACCCGCGAGCAGCGCTACGCGGCGATGCGGCTGGTCGGTGCCACTCCCTGGCAGGTGGCGGTGATCTCGGCGGTGGAGTCGACGCTGGCGGCGGCCGCCGGGACAGTGGTCGGTTTCGGGCTCTACGCCGCGCTGCGCCCGCTCGTGGCCACCATCCCGTTCACCGGGCAGCAGCGGTTCTTCCTCTCGGATCTGACACTCAGCGCACCCCAGGTCCTCGGCGTCGCCGTCGGCGTGCCGGTGGCAGCGGCGATCGCGGCGCGGCTGGCGCTGCGCCGGGTCACCATCTCCCCGCTCGGCGTGACCCGCCGGGTCTCCCCGCGCCCGCCGCGCGCCTGGCGGCTGATCCCCCTGTTGGCGGGCCTGGCCGAGCTGGCGTACTTCATCAACCGCCGCCCGATGACCGGGAACGGCCAGGCGGCGGCCTACCTCCCCGGCTTCCTGGTGGCGATGCTGGGCCTGGTGATCGCCGGACCCTGGCTGACCATGACCGTCGCCCGGGCGGTGGCCCGGCGCACCCGCCGCCCGGCCGCCCTGATCGCGGTGCGCCGGCTCGCCGACGACCCGAAGGCCGGCTTCCGCGCGGTCAGCGGCCTCGTCCTGGCCCTGTTCGTGACCACCGCGACAGTCAGCATCATCGGCACCATCAACCACCAACGCGGCGGGCTCGACGGCGACCCGCAGACCCGGACGGTGGTGGAATTCGGCACCTTCGGCGATTCGCCACTGGCCGGGACCGTCCCGGCACGGCTGCTCGCCGAGGCGCGGGGGATCCCGGGGGTGCGAGGTCTGGCCGTCGTCCACGCCAACCCCGGCGGTGTCGGCGAGGTCCCGGCCCCGGGAGGTCAGCCCCCGATCGTCCCGGCGCTGGTGTCCTGCTCCGACCTGGCGCAGATCTCGATGATGGGCCGCTGCCCGGCCGGGGCCGACGTCGCGGGCGTCGACTTCTACGCCTTCGCCAACCTCGTGTCGCAGCCGCGCGCACAGTGGCGCGCCGCCGCCATCAGCCCCGCCGCGCTTGCCAGGCTGCCCGTGCAGCTGCTCTACGTGGCCACCGACGGGTCCACGGCGGCCAAGGAGCACGTGCGTACCCTGCTCACCACCGCCTACCCCTACGACCAGGGCAGGACTGTCGCCGACTACGGCACCGAGCTCCAGCAGGAGCTGGCCAGTTGGCGGCAGTTGGCCAACGTGGTGCTGCTGACCACGCTGCCGATCGCCGGCTGCAGCCTGGCGGTGAGCGTCGTCGCGGGCCTGTCCGACCGCAGACGCCCGTTCGCGATCCTGCGGCTCACCGGCGCGCCGCTGCGGCTGCTGCAGCGCGTGGTCGGCCTGGAGAGCGCGCTTCCGCTGCTGGCTGTTTCCGCGATCGCGATCGGCACCGCCTTCGCTGCGTCGGCAATGTTCCTGACCTCGCAGATGCACTACGACCTGATCTCGCCGGACGCGGCGTACTACGCGCTGGTCGCGGGCGGACTGGCCGCCGCGCTCGGGATCATCGCCTCCACCCTCCCCCTGCTCAGACGCATCACCGGCCCCGAAGCCGCCCGCAACGGCTGACGCGCCTCCCGCTACGGCCCCGGATGCGGCGGCGTCCGGGGCCGTAGCAGAACTCTCGGCGCGCCGCAGCTCACTCCTCTTCGGACACAGCTGTCGTCTCTGATTCGCAGTCAGGAGCCCTGATGATGGACATTCATTCAAACCACCTGCCTCGCCGGCGTCCGGAACCTCGGCCCGATCAAGCCCGTACCGTCCGGTGAACATCCTCGAAGAGATCTTCCATCCCAGCGCCCGCCACCAGCACGAGGAGCGACGCCGTCTGGAGTGGATGCGCGACGACGAGGGCGAGGGCGATCCCTACCGCGGGCCGATCGACCTCGACAGCGGCATGGTCCACATCAGGATCGGCCCGAAAGCAGCCGACTCGGCGAAGTGACTTCGAGGACCTGGCACATGCATTCAAAGGGCTGTCAGGGCCTTCTGATCCCTCATCACAAGATCGCCGGCATCCAGAGATCAGAAATTTGGTGGGCTGGCCGGCTACCCAGGCGCGGGGCGTAGCCCGGTTCTGTCCAAGAAGCCCAGGGAGGGTCCGTGACAACCACGCCGTTCATGACCCAAGAACCAATGACACGCCGTCGCATACTCGGGGCCGCGCCGGCAGTCGGGGTCGCCGTGCCGATCGGCGCCGCACACCAGGCGTGGGCGGCTTAGACCGCCCCGGGCCCGGTGCAGCTCACCCTTCCGGTGCCCACCGGACCGTACCCGGTGGGCACGGTGCCCCTGCACCTCGTCGACGCTTCACGTCCGGATCCCGTGGCCGGCCCCGGGCATCACTGCGAGCTGATGGCCGGCCTCTGATACCCCGCCCGAGGCGTCAGGGGGTATCCGCCGGCCCCTGGGAGGATCCTGCCGGGGCTGCGGCGACCGCCGGGCGCTGAGGCACGGGCGGCCGGATCTCCTCACGGACCGTCGGTCAGCCTCCCCGGCTCAGCTCGCTCCGGTACTGCTCGGCCATGAGGCCGCCGGGCAGCGGAGCGTACGACTGCTCCGGTCGTACGTCCTTGCGTACGCCCCCGTCGTCCAGCCCCCGCGCAGGCCCCTGGCAGCCCTGGGCCGCCGCGATGCCCAGCGCCACCAGCAGCGTCACCACGACGAACACGAAGATCCGCTGGCGCAGCAGCCGCGGGTTGGCCGGGCGCCGCCCGGTCCCGGTGGTCC